>JAHWKB010000216.1:1490-4237 GCA_019348115.1 Actinomycetota bacterium
GCGGGTCAGGCGGGCGGGGTGGTGACGCCCTCGTCGACGAGGAGCGCGAGGGTCCGGGCGAGGAACGACGCCATCTGGTCGCGGCGGACCTGCTGCGCCGGCGCGTACACGCCGGTCGAGGTGCCGGTCGCGATGCCGGCCTCCGCCACGCGGTTGATGTTGGCCTGGTGCGGGGAGGACTCGTCGTCGGCGAACCAGTCGCGCGTGGCCGCGAGCGGCTGGCCGAGCCGGTGCTCGAGGCTCCGCGCGAGGAAGGTCGCCATCTGGGCCCGCGTGACCGGGACGTCCGGCGAGAACCCCCCCTGCCCGTCGCCGGTCACGACCCCGACGGCCGCGAGCTGGTCGATGGCGTGCTCGTGCGGGTCGCCGTCGTCGTCGTCGAACGCGTCCGGCGGGTCGGAGGGGAGCGCGCCCCCGGACTCGAGGATGGTGCGCGCGACGAAGGAGGCCATCTGCGCGCGCGACACCGACCACGCCGGCCGGTACGTGCCGTCGGTCCTGCCCTTCGCGATGTCCCACCACGCGACGCAGTCGATGGCCGCCTCGTGCACGTTGCCGGCCGGCACGTCGCTCGCGCCGTCCTCGGGCACGTCGCCGGTGGGGCAGGCGGGCTCGATCGACCGCGCGGTGACCGCCGGTCGGGAGGGCGGCGCCGTGCCGGACACGCGGACGGGGCCGCCGGCGTAGGTGCGCGACGACGACACGCCGTTCGAGGCGGAGACGTGGATCCAGTAGCGCCCGTCGGGCACGTCGCTCGCGACCCAGCGGTACGTGTTCGCGCCGGCCCGCTGCACCACCCCGCTGGCGATGAGCCTCCCGTCGAAGCCGCGCCGGTCGGTGTCGGCGTAGAGGTCGACCGTCGTGCCCTCGGTGTGCGCCTCGTCGTGCCAGCGGATGTCGAAGGCCCGCCCCGAGGTCGTCCGGTCGTCGGCGCGGAGCTCGACGGCATCGAGCCGCCAGCGCCGCGCGCCGCGGTCCTCGTTCGGGTCCCAGCGGACCGCGGTGATGGGACTGCCGGTCCAGCCCGGCCCGTCCTCGGAGATCGCGCCGGCCGGGTCGGTGGCGAGGTCGGCGGTGTAGGTGTCCACCGTCGTGTAGGTGACGATCTCGCGACCGTCCTGGAAGTCGTCGCCGCGGTCCTGGCGTTGCCACAGGAGGCGGCCGTGGGTCCCGCCGCCCGGGGCGTCGGCGAGGTCGAACGGTCCGTCGTAGGTCATCCGCACGGTCAGCCGGTGGAAGCGCGCCGGGTCGATGGTGCCCTGCTGGCGCAGCAGCACGTACGGGTCGTTGACCGTCGGGCCGCCGTTGGTCGCCTGCAGCATGCCGTCGCTGAACGAGACCCCCGTCACGTTGCCGAGCTTGGCGACGTCGCTCGCCTGCGACAGGTCCCACGGGTCCCGCAGCACCACGGTCGCGTAGTCCGCCCCGCCGGCCTCGTCGGGGTCGTCGATCACCGGCTGTGGGGGCCGATCGACGGTGAGCGGGCGGCTGTACGGCGTCCGGTTGCCGCCGGAGGTGGCGAGGAAGCGGTAGGCCCCGGGCGCCATCCCGGCGGGGAACGTGGCCGTGCCGGTCTCCGCGGTCGTCGTCCCGAGCACACCCCAGCCGGGGCGGTCCGCCGTGTTGTTCGACGGGTCCGCGTCGGCGTCCCACAGGAGCGACGACCGCGAGCCGGGGGAGGGGTTGGTCCACTCGACGCGTGTGCCCGGGGCGGCGCGGTGCAGGCGCATCCAGTCGACCTCGACGTGGGCGGTCGTCTCGGCGTTGAGCGCGACGCGGAGGCCCAGGACCGCGCCGGCCCACGCGACGGGGAGCCCCGGGAACTCGTTCACCATCGGCAGCTCGTAGGTGTGCCATCCCGGCTCGGCGGTGAAGCGGTGCCCGCCGAGGCACCGGTCCTCGAAGGCGGGGCAGCCGAACCACATCAGCGCGGCCGGCACGCGGACCGAGGAGTACATCCGGAACGTGGCGCGGTCGTAGCGCGACGCGTCGATGGGACGGTGCGTGCCTTCCCGTCCCGCCGGGATCGCACCCGGGAAGCCCGGGAACACCGGGGAGACGTAGCCGCTCCCGGTGACGTCGAAGACCAGGCGTCCGTGCTGCAGCGTGGTGTTCGCGACGTTCAGGGTCGGCCCGTTGCCGTCCACGAGGATGTCCTCGCGGTTGCGGTAGTCCCACGGGTCACCGAGCACCTCGGTGGCGTAGTCGGGCGGCGCAGCGACGACGTCGTCGCCGGCGAAGGTCGGTGCCTCGGTCGCGGCGCCGGCGCTCGGCGCGGGCGCGAGCGCCGCCACGACGGCCGCCACCACGAGGGTGCGTGCGATCAGGACCACGTCGCTCCGTCCCCGAGGTGCCCGTCCCGTCCGGATCGCGCGACGGTACCCGGCGTGCCGACTAGCGTCCGACGGGTCGCCGACCCCCGGAGCACCCGATGCTGCGCATGTCCGTCCTGTACCCCGCGGGCGAGGACGCCACCTTCGACTGGGACTACTACACGTCCGAGCACCTCGCCCTCGTCGAGGAACGCTGGGGCGAGCACACCGCGAAGCCCGCCGAGGTCGCGAAGGGCGTGTCGGGCGTGCCGAAGGGCGAGCCGACCTACCTCGCCCTCACGACCGTCTACTTCGCCGACCGGGACGCCCTGAACGCCGCGCTCAAGGCGGGCGGGATGGACATCCCCAACGACATCCCGAACTTCACCAACGTCCAGCCGGTGATGCAGATCGACGAGGTCGTGTGATGCCGCG
>JAHWKB010000217.1 GCA_019348115.1 Actinomycetota bacterium
GAGGAGGTCCGCTTCCTCATGGGGTTCAACGAGTCGCTGCTGCTGCGGCGGAAGGACGACCTCCACGCGCGCGGGGTGCGGGTGCGGTTCATCGGCCGGCGCAAGCGCCCCGTGCCGAAGCGGCTCGTCGAGCTGATGGAGGAGACCGAGGAGCTCACGGCCGCCAACGACCGCATGACGCTCGCGATCGCGTTCAACTACGGCGGCCACGCCGAGATCCTGGACGCGGCGCGCGAGCTGGCGCACGACTACGCCGAGGGACGCCTCAAGCGCATCGACGAGCGTGCCCTCGAGAGCCGGCTGTACGACCCGGAGATGCCGGCGGTCGACCTCCTGATCCGGACGTCGGGGGAGCAGCGGACGTCGAACTTCCTCCCGTGGCAGGCGGCGTACGCCGAGCTGGTCTTCGTCGAGACCCTGTGGCCCGACTTCAACCGGGTCGAGCTCGAGAAGGCGGTCGTCGAGTACCAGCGCCGCGAGCGCCGCTTCGGCAAGGCCGTCGACAAGGTGGTCGTCGTCCGCGGCTGACCGGAGGGAAGCCCCGGGCGCAGCTCGGGTCGTCCGCGGCTGAGCGCGGCACCCGGGCGGTCGTCACCTGGTCCGGGGTGACTAGACCCGTGCGCTCACGCAACATCCGAGCGGCCATCCGGACGCCACCCCTGGTCCGCGAGGGCCAGCGTCCCGCGATGCGACCTCCGCCGAACGGCGTAGCTGACGGGGTGATCAGGCGCATCCGGGTCAGAAGTCGCTAGTTCGCCCTCAAGTCGCTCCAGGGCGGGACCGTTGCCAGGGTCGTCCCCCCCAACGACCCAACCCCTCCGAGGTCACGACCATGAAGATCCCCTCCCGCTGGCTCGCCACCGCGAGCACCACCATCGTGATCGCTGCTGCGACCGGCCTCGCCGCCTTCGCGACGGAGCACGACCTCCTCCCCGACGACGGCACCGTGGTCGAGGAGCCCGTCGACGACTCCACCGAGGTCGTCGAGGAGCCGGTCGACGACGGCACCGTGGTCGTCGAGGAGCCGGTCGACGACGGCACCGTGGTCGTCGAGGAGCCGGTCGACGACGGCACCGTGGTCGTCGAGGAGCCCGTGGACGACGGCACCGTGGTCGTCGAGGAGCCGGTCGACGACGGGACCGGGGAAGAGGTCGTCGAGGAGCCGGCCGTCGAGGACGACACCACCGACGCCGGTGACGACGAGGTCGCCGCGCCCAGGAACCACGGTCAGGTCGTGAGCGAGTTCGCCAACTCGACCGAGCTGACCGGCTGCGCCCGTGGCCAGGCCGTCTCGGCCGTCGCCCGTGGCCTCGATCCCTCGGAGGCCCGTGCCTGCAAGGACGACGACGCCGAGGACGCTGAGGACGCCGACGACGCCGACGACGCCGAGGACACCGACGAGGTGACCGAGGAGCCGGAGGAGACCGAGGAGGTCGAGGAGATCGAGGAGCCGACCGAGGAGATCGAGGCGGCCTCGACGGCGACCACGGGCAAGGGCAACGGCGGCAACGGCGGCAACGGCAAGGGCAAGAGCGGCCGCTGACCGATCCAGACCTCCTCCCTCGGGAGGGGAGCACCGCGAGGGCCGGCGTGCGGCGCGCCGGCCCTCGCGCCTGTCTGCGTCCGGGACGGGCCGCGTCAGCCGACGGTGAAGCGTGGGCGGGGGAGTTCCTCGCCGATGACGCGGCAGAAGTCGGTGAGGATGCCGTGGGTCAGCCCCCACACGGTGTAGCGGTCGAACCGGATCCCGGGGAACGGACCGAGCCCGCGGTAGCGGTACCGGACGGCGTTGTCGCCGGACAGGGCGTGCGCGAGCGGGATCCAGACGGCGCTCTCGACCTCGCGCGGCTCGATCCGGAGCTGCGGACGCTCGGGCAGCGAGAAGACGAACGGCGCCACCACGCCCGGCAGCGGGCCGCGGCCGTGGACGTCGTCGAGTCGACCGACCGGATCGTCGAGCTCGATGCCGACCTCTTCGAGGGTCTCGCGGCGGGCGGTCTCGGCGAGGTCGGGGTCCGCGGCGTCGCGCTTGCCGCCGGGGAAGGCCATCTGCCCGGACCAGCGGTCGCCCGGGCGGGAGGTGCGCTCGATGAAGAGGAGCGACGGACCCGCCACGGACGCGTCCTCGGTGAGGATGAGCGCGGTGGCGGCCTGCCACGCCGGCGGCTCGGGCAGCACCTCCGGCTCGTGCGACGCCACGGCGGACAGGATGCGATCGAGGGGGACCACCCTCAGATGCCCATCGGGTGCCAGACGGTCTTCGTCTCGGTGAACGCGAGGATCCGGGTCGGGTCGGGCGTCGTCGTCCAGTCGGGGTCGCCGGCGGGTCGACGGAGCACGCGCTTGACGTTGTCCGCGGCCGCGATCTCGAGATCGGCGGCGTCCTCGGCCGCGACGCCGGTGAGGTCGACCGCGTTGACGTCCATGTGGCTCGCCAGGTGCGGCCCGAGCTCGGCCGCGCTGCCGGTGAGCAGGTTCACCACGCCGCCCGGGACGTCGGAGGTGGCCAGGACCTCGGACAGCGACACCGCCGGCAGCGGACGCGTCTCGGAGGAGACGACGACGCAGGTGTTGCCGGACACGATGATCGGGGCCAGGACGGAGACGAGCCCCAGCAGGCTCGCGTCCTGCGGGGCGAACGCCGCGACCACCCCGGTCGGCTCCGGGAACGAGAAGTTGAAGTAGGGGCCGGCGACGGGGTTCGCGGCGCCGTCGATCTGGGCGAACTTGTCGCTCCAGCCGGCGTACCAGACCCACCGGTCGATGGCGGCGTCCACGGTCGCCGACGCGGCGTCGTCGTCGAGTCCCTCGGCGGCGGCGACCTCGGCGACGAACTGGTCGCGCCGGCCCTCGAGCATCTCGGCGACGCGGTAGAGCACCTGCCCGCGGTTGTAGGCGGTCGCGCGCGACCAGCCGCCGAGCGCCTTGCGGGCGGCCACGACCGCGTCGCGCGCGTCCTTCCGGGAGGCGCGGGCGGCGTTGGCGAGGAACGCGCCGTCGGTGGCGGTCACCTCGTAGGAACGCCCCGACTCGGATCGCGGGAAGGCCCCGCCGATGTAGAGCTTGGCCGTGCGTCGGACGTCGAGCCGGCTTCTCACGCGGCACCTCCCGACGCCAGGTACGGGGCCAGGCCGTGGCGGCCGCCCTCGCGTCCGAACCCGGATTCCTTGTAGCCCCCGAAGGGGCTGGTGGGGTCGAAGCGGTTGAAGGTGTTGGCCCAGACGACGCCGGCGCGCAGGCGCGAGGCCATCCACAGGATGCGGCTGCCCTTCTCGGTCCACACGCCGGCCGAGAGCCCGTAGGGGGTGTTGTTGGCCTTCTCGATCGCCTCCTGGGGGGTGCGGAACGTCAGCACCGACAGGACCGGCCCGAAGATCTCCTCCCGGGCGATGCGGTGCGACTGCGCGACGCCGGTGAACACGGTGGGGGCGAACCAGAACCCGCGGTCGGGGAGCTCGCACGCCGGCGACCACCGCTGGGCCCCCTCGTCCTCGCCGCTGGCGACCAGCTCGGTGATGCGGTCGAGCTGCTCGCGCGAGTTGATGGCGCCGATGTCGGTGTTCTTGTCGAGCGGGTCGCCGAGGCGGAGGGTGCCGAGCCGGCGCTTGAGCCTCTCCACCACCTGCTCGGCGACCGACTCCTGCACGAGCAGGCGCGAGCCGGCGCAGCACACGTGGCCCTGGTTGAAGAAGATGCCGTTGACGATGCCCTCCACGGCCTGGTCGACCGGCGCGTCGTCGAACACGACGTTCGCGGCCTTGCCGCCGAGCTCGAGCGTGAGGCGCTTCCCGGTCCCGGCGAGCGCCCGCTGGATCGACTTGCCGACCTCGGTCGAGCCCGTGAACGCGATCTTGTCGACGTCGTCGTGCTCGACGAGCGCCCGGCCGGTGTCTCCGGCGCCGGTCACGATGTTGACCACCCCCGGCGGGAGGTCGGCCTGCTGGCACACCTCGGCGAACAGCAGCGCCGACAGGGGTGTGGTCTCGGCCGGCTTCAGCACGACCGTGTTGCCGCAGGCGAGCGCCGGCGCGATCTTCCACGCGAGCATCAGCAGCGGGAAGTTCCACGGGATGATCTGGCCGGCGACGCCGAGCGGCCGCGGGTCCGGACCGACGCCGGCCCAGGCGAGCTTGTCGGCCCAGCCGGCGTAGTAGAAGAAGTGCGCCGCGGCCGTCGGCACGTCGACGTCGCGCGTCTCCTTGATGGGCTTGCCGTTGTCGATGGTCT
>JAHWKB010000050.1 GCA_019348115.1 Actinomycetota bacterium
GTTCGCGTTCACCGAGGAGCAGGACCTCCTCCGCCAGACCGCCCGCCGCTTCCTCACCAGCAAGGCCGGCACGGACGTCGTCCGCCGGTTGATGGAGACCGAGGACGGCTTCGACGAGGGCCTCTGGAACGAGACGGTCCAGATGGGCTGGCAGGCGATGGCCATCCCCGAGGAGTACGGCGGTGCCGGCTACGGCTTCGTCGAGCTGTCGGTGCTGATGGAGGAGATGGGCCGGGCCGTCTTCGCGGGACCGTTCCTGTCCTCCGCCGTGCTCGCCGCGCAGGCCATCCTGCTCGGGGGGACCGAGGAGCAGAAGAAGGCGCACCTGCCGGCGATCGCCGCCGGCGAGGAGCGCTACGCGTTCGCGCACCTCGAGGGCCGGGACCTCGGCCCGTCGGGTGTGCAGCTGCGGGCGACGCGGGGCGGCGACGGCTGGACGCTGTCGGGGACCAAGTCGTACGTGCTCGACGGCCACACCGCCGCGCGGCTGGTCGTCGCGGCCCGCACCGGCGACGACGCCGATGCGGTCGGCCTCTTCCTCGTCGACGGGGACGCCGACGGGCTCACCCGGACCGCCCTCCCCACGATGGACGAGACCCGCAAGCAGGCCGAGCTCCGCTTCGCCGACGTCTCCGTCGGCGCCGACGCGCTCCTCGGCGACGCGACCTCCGCCTGGCCGGTCGTGGAGCAGGTCGTCACCCGAGGCTCCGTCGCGCTCGCCTGCGAGCAGGTCGGTGGCGCGCAGGCGGTCCTCGAGATGGCCACCGACTACGCCAAGACCCGCTACCAGTTCGGCCGTGCCATCGGCTCGTACCAGGCCATCAAGCACAAGCTCGCCGAGATGCTCGTCGACGTCGAGGCTGCGAAGTCCGCCGCGTACCACGCCGCACGGGCCGTGGCGGCCGGCGACGAGGACGAGATCGCGATCGCGGCGCCGCTGGCGAAGTCGTACTGCTCCGAGGTGTTCGAGCACGCCGCCGGCGACAACATCCAGGTCCACGGCGGCATCGGCTTCACCTGGGAGCACGACGCCCACCTGTGGTTCAAGCGCGCCAAGACCTCCACGATCCTCTTCGGCGACCCGGCCCACCACCGCGCGAAGCTCGCGGACGTGCTCGGCTTCTAGGTGGCGCAGGCGGCGACGGCGCGGGGGCAGCGGCGGCGCGAGGCCATCGTCGCCGCCGCGACCGACCTGTTCGACGAGCAGGGCTTCCACGGCACGTCGATCGATGACATCGGGGCCGCCGCGGGCATCAGCGGGCCCGGCCTCTACCGCCACTTCGAGGGCAAGGACGCGATCCTCACGGCGGTCTTCGACCGCATCTGGGAGCGCCTCCGCCCCGTGGTCGCGACCGCGGACTCGCTCGAGCCGACGATCGCGCTCGCGTCCCTCGTCGATGCCCACGTCGACCTCGCGCTCGAGGACGCCGCCGCGCTGATGCTCCTGTCGCGCGAGCTCCGCCACGTCCCGGAGGACTACCAGCGCCTCGCGGCACGCAACCACGGCCGCTACGTCGACGCGTGGGCAGGGCCGATCCGTCGTCTCCACCCGTCCCTGTCGGTCGACGCATCGCGGGCCGTGGCCGTGGCCGCCCACGGCCTCATCGACTCCGCCGCCCGGCGCCCCCGCATGATCCCGACCGCCGACCGCCGCGAGCTCCTCCGTCGCCTCGCGCTCGACGTCGTCCTGCACCTCGGGCACCGCTGACGGCGGGCGTGGGACGGTCGGGAGGAGGTCCGGGCGGCCGCTCCGTCGAAGCGGTATCACCTGTCGACCTCTCGTCCCCGTGCCGCTGCTCCGTCGCGGCCGTCGCTGCTGGAGCTCCCGTGCGCCGTCGCCACCTCTGCGTCCTCGCCGGTGCCCTCGCGGTGTCCCTGCTGCCTGCGGCTGCCGCGTCGGCGCAGGAGGCGCCGGAGACACCGGTCCCGAACTTCCAGGAGTGCGCCCAGAACATCGCGTTCCCGGGACCCTCCGGCGAGATCTACGGGCCCACCGACGTCAACGCGCAGTCCGCGAACCAGGCGATGGCGGTGGCGGTCAACCGCGACGCGACGGTCACCGTCCTGCGCTGGCCGCGTCCGAGCTTCTACGACCAGATCAAGTACCGCACCTCGTCGCGTGACGCCGAGCGCTTCGGGGCGCTCGTCAACGAGGGCTCCTTCCTCGGGCTCGCGGTCGACACGGGCGACGGACCGTCGACCACCTGGCTCCGCGACCTTCCGAGCGAGCAGCTCCACGAGGACGAGTGGAACGACGTCATCACCACGACCTACCGCGCGGAGGAGCTCGGCCTGACGGTCGTCGTCCGCGACGTCGTGGTCGCCGACCTCGACGTGTTCGCACGGGAGGTCGTGGTGACCCGTGATCCCGGGTCGCCGGTGACCTCCGCGGAGCTCGTCGCCTTCGAGAACCTGCAGCCCGTCGTCAGCAAGATCGCCTACATCCCGGCCTACGACTGGTGCGGTGACGAGCTCAACGAGGACATCGCGCGCTACGACCCCGCCGCGGACGCGATCGTGCACTTCCAGGAGGGCGTCGACGTCTCGACCGGGCAGCCGTCCAGCGCCGCCGTCGGCATGGCGCTGCGCGGGCCGAGCAGCCAGCACCAGGTGGGGGGCGACGCCCACGAGGGGACCGCGACCCCGGACGCGAAGCTCCCGGGTCCGACCCAGGACGCCTTCGACGACGCCGCCGACGGGACGCTCCAGGGCAACAGCGAGTTCGCCGGCCAGACCACCGGCGCGCTCACGGCCGCGCTCGACCTGACGCGCGACGGGACCGCCGCCGCGACGGTCTACCTCGCCGGGGCGCCCGATCACGCCGGCGTCGTCGACGCCATCGAGGAGGCGCGCGGCCGCACGTTCGAGGAGCTCGTCGCCGGCAAGCGCGCGTGGCTCGACGCGATGCTCGACGAGGCACCCCTCCCGGACACCGACGACCCCGACGTCCTCGCCGTCAGCCAGCGGGCGCTGGTCACCCTGGTCTCCACCTACGACCCGATCAGCGGGGCGATCGTCGCTTCCATCGCGACGCAGTCGCCCTACGGCGAGGACTGGATCCGCGACGGGGCCTTCTTCAACCACGTGCTCGACCTCATCGGTCACGAGGACTGGGTCGCGAAGCGGCTGCGCTGGTACGCGAGCCTGCAGTCGAAGGAGGTCGGCACCGGGCAGGACAACCCCTTCGCCGAGCTGTACGGCTCCGCGCTCGTCCCCCCGGGGAACTGGGCGATGAACTACTACGCCGACGGGGTCGTGGGCGGCCCCATCCCGTGGGAGATCGACGAGACCGGCTACGGGCTGTGGGCCTTCTGGGACCACTACGGGGCGACGGGCGACGAGGAGACCCTGCGTGCGGTCTACCCCAGCATCCAGCTCGGCGCGGACTTCCTGACCGAGTGGCGCGACCCGCGCAACGGCCTCCACGCCCACGCCATCGAGGACGACAACCCGCAGCCGCGCCAGACCATCGACGGCGCCGGCCCGGTGTTCCTCGGGCTCGAGTCGGCCGTCGCGGCGGCGGAGACGCTGGGGGAGACCGCTGACGCCGAGGCGTGGGGCGCACGCCGGGACGAGCTCCGCGCCGGCATCGAGGCCGAGCTGTACGCCGACGGGTCGTACGGCGACGGCAACGGCGTCATCGTGTGGCCGGTCTGCTTCCACCCCTACGGCCACGAGCGGTTCGCCGACGGGCAGTACGACGCCATCTGGGAGCGCCTCGCCCCGACCTTCGACGCTCCGGACTCGCCGCGGATGCGCGGGCTCTACGAGTCGAAGGGGCTCATCGCGCTCGCGAAGGCGACCAAGGACCGGCCGCTGTGGCTCGAGCGGGTGCGCACGGGACTCCGCTGGATCGCGACCGAGCACGCCCAGCCCGGGACCCGGGTCATGGGTGAGGAGTGGCTCAACGAGGACGGCGAGATCGTCTCGACCGTGTCGCAGCCGCACATCTGGGAGCAGATCCTGTTCTACCTCGCGGCGCTCGAGGCGTACCCGCCCGGGGACCTGACGGTCGAGGACACCGTCGGCTGCGACGGCGCCGTCGGCGCGCTCCGTGCCGCGTCCGCCCAGCCGACGCGGCCGCGGCCGCCGGTCCCGGCACCGGACGCCGACCGACCGGGGGGAGGCGCACTCCCGGCCACGGGTGGCGGGGCCGTGGCGCTGGCCCTGCTCACGATCGGCGCGGCCGTCCTCACCCGGCGTCGCTAGGTCCGTTGGGCCGCCTGCTCCGCCCGCAGGTCGTCGAGGAGCTCCTGCGGGTGCGTGGCGACGTCGGCGACCTCGTAGGCGCGCCGGACGGTCCCCGACGGGTCGATCAGGTAGCTGATCCGCTTCGGCCAGTCGGCGTACTGGTGGTCCGGTGGGCGCCTCGCCCCGAACCGCTCCGAGACGTCGTGGTCGGCGTCCGACAGCAGGTCGAACGGGAAGCCGAAGGCCTCGGCGAAGGCCGCGTTGTCCTCGGGCGAGTCGAACGAGACGCCCAGGAGGACGGCGCCCAGCTCGTCGAACTCGGGGGCGCGGTCACGGAGCCCCTTGCCTTCCAGCGTTCAGCCGGGGGTGGCGGCCTTGGGGTACCACCACATCACGAGCCACCTGCCCTCGTCGCGCAGCGACCGGGTGTCGACCGTCCCGCCGCGGTGCGACGGCAGGACCACGTCGGGTGCGGTGTCGCCAGGTTGCAGCACAGGGAGGTCCTCGGGTCGCCGCGGCCAGCCTAGTGCCCGCCGGGGGCGGGTTAGCCTCGCGGCATGGACGAACAGACCCTCCGCGACCTCGCACGCGACTGGCTCGCCGGCGACCCCGACCCCGTCACCCGGGACGAGCTCCGCGCGCTCCTCGACGCCGGCGACGAGGACGAGCTGGCCGAGCGCTTCGCCGGCGAGCTCGAGTTCGGCACCGCCGGTCTCCGCGGCGTCGTCGGTGCCGGACCGATGCGGATGAACCGCGCGGTGGTGATCCGGACCACCCGCGGACTGGCGGACCACCTCCTGGCGAGCGTCCCGGACCTCGACGACCGCCCCGTCGTCGTCGGCTTCGACGCGCGCCACGACTCCGAGCGCTTCGCCCGCGACGCCGTCGGGGTCCTGCTGGCCGCCGGGCTGCAGGTCGCGTGGTTCCCCGACGTCGCCCCGACGCCGCTCGTCGCGTTCGCGGGTCTCGAGCTCCGCGCCGCCGCCACGATCGTCGTCACCGCGAGCCACAACCCGCCCGAGTACAACGGCTACAAGGTGTACGCGGGCAACGGGGCGCAGATCATCCCGCCGACCGACGAGCGCATCGCGGACGCCATCGCGGCCGTCGGGCCGGCCGCCGAGGTCCCGCGCGTCGAGGAGTGGGACGACACGGTCGTCGAGGAGCTGGGCACGTTCGCACGCCGGCGCTACCTCGACGCGATCGCGGCGGCACGTGCTGCGTTCGACGTCCCGCGGGAGCTGTCCATCGCGTACACGCCGCTCCACGGCGTCGGCGGGCCGCTCACCGTCGCGGCGCTGCAGGAGGCGGGCCACGACCGGGTGACCGTCGTCGGGGAGCAGTTCGCGCCCGACGGCGACTTCCCGACCGTGCCGTTCCCGAACCCGGAGGAGCCGGGCGCCCTCGACCTGGCGCTCGCGACGGCGGAGCGCGTCGGGGCCGACCTGGTGCTCGCCAACGACCCCGACGCCGACCGCCTGGCCGCCGCCGTCCCCGACCGCCGTGGCGGCTTCCGGCCGCTCACGGGCAACCAGCTCGGCGTCCTCCTCGGCGACCACCTCCTCCGCGCAGGCGACCCGGACGAGGACCGGCTCGTCGTGTCGAGCATCGTGTCGTCGCCGATGCTGGCGTCGGTCGCGGCCCACCACGGGGCGCGCTACGAGGCCACCCTCACCGGCTTCAAGTGGATCTGCAACGCCGCGCTCGCGCTCGAGGAGCGGACCGGGGCGCGCTTCGTGTTCGGCTACGAAGAGGCGCTCGGCTACTCGATCGGCGAGGTCGTCCGCGACAAGGACGGCATCAGCGCGGCCGTCGTCTTCGCCGACCTCGTCGCATCGCTCGCCGCCGACGGGCAGGACGTGCTCGACCGGCTGGTCGAGCTCTACGGCCGGCACGGCCTCTGGGTCAGCACGCAGACGTCCGCCGTCCGGCCCGGTGCGGAGGGGCTCGCCGAGATCGCCCGCGCGATGGCGCGGATCGGTCCGGGGGCGGTCCCGTCGTCGCTCGGTGGCGTCGAGGTGACCGACGTGACCGACTACCGCACCGGCGCGTCGGAGCGACCGGCGTGGCTCGGCGAGACCCCGCTGGTGGCCCTCGCGCTCGCCGGCGGCAGCCGTGTGCTCATGCGTCCCTCTGGCACGGAGCCGAAGCTCAAGGTCTACGTCGACCTCCGCGACGAGCTCGACGCCGGCGAGGACCTCGCCGCCGAGGAGGCCCGCCTCACGCGGCGGGCGGACGCGATCGCCGGCGAGCTCCTCGCCTTCGTCGGCCTCGCCGGCGACTGACCGCCGGCGATCACCCGCCCGCTCACTCGCCGGTCCGGCCGTCGATCGACTCCCGGATGAGGTCGGCGTGCCCGTTGTGGCGCGCGTACTCCTCGATCATGTGCACGAGGATCCACCGCAGCGACGGTGCCCGCCCGTCGGGCCAGCGTCGGTCGGCGAGCCGGTCGAGCCCCCCGTCGTCGAGCGCCCGCGCGGTGAGCTCCCGCGAGCGGTCGACCGAGGCGTGCCACAGCGCCCACAGCTCCTCGGGGGCGTCGTCGGCGGCGGAGTCCCAGTCCCAGTCCGGATCGGCGTCCCAGTCGACCGCGTCCCAGGGCGGGAGCCGGTCGGTGCCGAACAGCCACCGCGAGAACCAGCTGGTCTCGACCAGCGCGAGGTGCTTCAGCATGCCGCCGAGCGTCATGGACGACGCCCCCACGGTACGTCGGAGCCCCTGTGCGTCGAGGCCGGCGCACTTCCACGCGAAGGTGGCGCGCTGGAACTCGAGGAAGCCGACGAGGGTCGCGACCTCGTCGCCGGCGAGGGGTGGCTCGGGACGGCCCTGGGCGTCGATGTCGGTCATGTCTCGGCACCCGATCGCAGCTCGGGGAGGAGGGTCGTCCAGCGCTCAGCCATACTCGGTCGTCGCGGCGACCAGCCGGTGCGCTCCTGTAGCCGCCGGTTGCTGATGCGCTGGGACCGGGCCTTGACGCGTAGCGGCGGGAGCGAGCCGACGATCGCCGGCGGCAGCCGGACGGGACGGTCGAGCACGTCGGAGAGCGCCGCGGCGTGCTCGTGTCGCGGCGCCGGGTCGTCCTCGGCGACGTTGTAGACGCCGGCGGGGGCATCGAGCGCGGCGACGACGGCCGCGGCCGCGTCGTCGGCATCGACGAAGGACTGGTAGCCGTCGTGGTCGCCGACGAGCGGGAGCCAGCCGCGTTCGAGGAACGGCAGGAGCTCACGGAAGTGGCCGCTGTCGCCGGCGACGAACTCGGCGAACCGGAGGGCGACCCCGGTGCCGCCGGCCGCGGTGAACCGTGCCGCCTCCGCCTCGGCGTCGACGGCGGTCGCGGTCGGACCCTCGGGCGCCAGGGGTGCCGACTCATCGATCCAGCGCCCGCCGGCGTCCGCGTAGAGGAAGCCGACCGACTCCTGGACGTACCGCGACGCGCCGGTCGCGATGGCGGCGTCGACGAGGGTGCGCGACGCCTCCGTGCGCAGACGGTCGTTCGTGCGCCAGGCCCGGCGCCAGGCGGCGCGGCTGAGGGGCGGGATGCTGGTCGCGACGTTGACGACGGCGTCGTGGCCGGCGACGGCGGCGCGGACCGCCGACGGATCGAACAGCGCCACCCGGACGGGCGTCGCCCCCGCCGCCCGGAGCAGCCCGTCCCTGTCGGCGGTGCGCGAGACCGCCGTCACGACGTGGCCGGCCGCCACCAGCTGCTCGACCACCCGCCGGCCCAGGACCCCGGTCGCGCCGGCGACGAACACCCGCATCGTCGTGCTCCTAGGACCGCTCGGCGGACCGGACCTGGGCGGTGTGCGTCAGCGTGATCAGCAGCAGCCCCCCGACGATGTTGCCGACGGTCGACAGGGCGAGGTTCTGGACCAGCGCGCCCGCGGCGACGTCGCCGAGCCAGACCCCCATGAGGAGGTGCAGGACCGAGACGACCACGTGGTCGAACGGGCCGAGGGCCAGCACGACGCCGACGAGGTACGCGACCAGGATGCGCGCCGCGACCGTGTTCGTCGCGTGGAGCATGTAGGACAGCAGGGTGACGAGGGCGCCGGCGAGGACCGCGCGCGCCAGCGTCCCCGCCCACGGCTTCCCCGCGATCTCCTCGGCGGCCTTGACGAGCGCCTCGGCCGACCCCGCCGGCAACGCCGCCTCGACGGTCATGATCCCACCGAGGACGGCGCCGCCCACGAGGTTGAGCACGAGCATCGTGATCCAGAGCCGACCGAGACGCCCCCACACGCGGCGATCGTCCTCGTCGATCGCGGCGGCGACGGGGTCGAAGAAGTTCTCGCTGAAGAGCTCGGAGCGCCCGACGACGAGGAAGACGAGCCCGACGCCGAAGCCCAGGGCACCGCCGAGCTTGGCGACCTCGGGGCCGAAGTGCGGCTCGAGGTAGGCGGCCACGACGCCCAGCGCCACGATCCCGAACATCACGGTCACGCCGGCGATGAAGCCCGTGGCCGCCTGCTCGAGCGGCGGCATCTGCATCCGCCGGCGGCCCTCGCGCTCGGCGCGCTCGTAGATCTCTCGGGGTTCGGGTGCGGTCGACATGGACGGGAACCTAACGCGTGCGGTCACGCGACGGCGGCACGGAGCTGCCGGTAGAGGAAGGACGGATCGCCCAGCATGCGCTTGAGGTGCCGCTCGAGTCCCGCGATGGGGTAGAGGTTCTGCGGGGCGCGGCCGTCCTTGTGTGGCTGCGACGCGAACCTCGGCAGCGTCGCCGCGGAGAGGTCCGCCAGCCGGACGGCCTCGTCGAGCGGGACGTCGCCCGACGCTTCGCCGCGCACCACGCCGGCCCAGGGGTGCCCCGCGCCGTGGGGGAGCCGGAGGTACCACGCGTAGCGGCTGAACTGCGTCTGGGTGAGGAACAGCGGGGTCCGCTGGCCCGGGCCGAGCTGCGGGACGACGTCGGCGAGGAGCGGCGGGAGGTAGGTGACGTGGTGGGTCTTGACGTACCCGATCGCGTTCGGGAGCTCGGCCCGCCCGGACAGCGGGCCGTCGACGACCACGAGGTCGGCGGCCGCGCCGGCGTTGGCGACGGCGATCTCGAGCTTGCGGCGGCGCTCCTGCAGCCCGCTGCGGAGCGCGTCCGGGTCGTCGGCGGCGACGGCTGCCGGCGCGTACGTCGCGGCCCGGGTGACGAGCGTCGGCGCGCCCGCCGGGGCGATGAGCGAGCGCCGGACCTCGCACGCCTCGACGCCGGCGTGGCCGTCGCACCGCACGGTCCCGGCGGCGTAGCTCGCGGCGTGCCCGAGCCTGGTGCCGTCGTCGTCGGTGATCCAGACCTGCGCGTCGACGCGCTGGACGCCGTCGATGAAGAGCACGTCCTCGGCCGCGTCGCCCGACGGCGTCCGCGGCGTCCAGTCGCGGGCGTCCACCTCGACGTTCACGTCGACGTTGGCGGTCGACGCCGGCGAGCCGGCACCGGGGTCGCCCATCGACCCCATCGACGAGCCGTACTCCGGCGCCCACGCCTCGACCGCGAGCCTGACCGTCACGCCGACACCCGCGTCACCGAGGAGCTGTTGCCGGCCTTGCGGACGTCGAACCGGACCGGCAGTCGCTCGGCGAGGTCCCGGACGTGCGTGACGATGCCGACCATCCGCCCGCGCGAGCCGAGCTCCTCGAGCGCGGTCGCGACCGTATCGAGCGCGTCCGCGTCGAGCGTCCCGAAGCCCTCGTCGATGAAGAGCGCATCGAGCCGCGCCGAGCCGTGCGCCGCGATGTCGGCGACGTGCTCGGACAGCGCGAGCGCCAGCGCCAGGGAGGCGAGGAAGGTCTCACCGCCCGACAGCGTCCGGGCCGAGCGGACCTCGTCGGCGTTGCGGTGGTCGATCACCTGGAAGGCGTTGGTGTCGTCGAGCCCGAGCGAGTACGCGCCTTGGGACAGGTCGTGCAGGATCGTCGACGCCCCGACCACGAGTCGCTTGAGCGCCCGGTTGAGGAGCCACTGCTCGAACCGTCGGGCGTTGAGCTGGTTGCCGAGCTCGCGCGCGACGCGCGCCTCACGCCGCAGCGCGTCGCGGCGGGCG
Organism: Actinomycetota bacterium; assembly: GCA_019348115.1. Classification (GTDB taxonomy): domain Bacteria; phylum Actinomycetota; class Nitriliruptoria; order Nitriliruptorales; family Nitriliruptoraceae; genus JAHWJY01. The sequence goes on from JAHWKB010000050.1 coordinate 10,230, forward strand.
CCCACCTCCTCCACCCTGCGGAGCGCCTCCTCGATGCCCTCGAGCCGGTGCCGTGCGCGGTTGCGCGCATCGACGCAGACGTCGCGGGGATCGGCGCCGGCGGTGCGCTCGAGACCCTCGTCCTCGCAGGCCTGCCACAGCTCGTCCTGGGCGGCGCGGTAGCGGCGCGTCGCGTCCTCGACGGCCTCCTCGGCGGCCACGGCCGCGCGCTCGAGCTCGGGCACGCGGGCCTCGGCCCAGGCGGCGAGCCCGCTCCACGCGGCGGCGAGGTCGTCGCGGGGGACGGCCGGCGGCTCGAGCACGGCGACGCGGTCGCGGAGCGCGTCGAACACCCGCCAGCCCTCGTCACGTGCGGCGGCGATGCCCTCCGCCGCGCGCTTGGCCGTCTCGTGGGCCTGCCGGGCGTCGCGCTCGGCCGCGCGGGCGGCGGCCACGCGGTCCGTCGCGGCGGTGACCTCGGCGATGCGACGGTCGACGGCGGCCGCGTCGAGGGGCAGCGCGAGCCGCGCCGCGCGCTCGGCCGTCGTGCGCTCGTGCTCGGCACGACGCGCCGTCGAGGCGGTGAGCTCCGCCTCGGCGCGTCCCCGTGCCGTCTCGGCGCGCTGGACCGCGGTGGTCGCCTCGCGCTCGGCGACCTCGGCGGTCGTGAGCGCGGCGCGGGCCGCGTCGGTCGCCGTCGCGTCGCCGTGGTCCGGGAGCGCGTCGAGGGGACGGGAGCACACGGGGCAGTCGTCGCCGGCGACGGCACCCTCGAGGAGGGCGTGCGCGAGCTCGCCGCGGCGTGCCTCCTCGAGCGCGGCGCGGGCCCGCGCGGTGGCGGCCGCGGCCTCCTCGTGGGCGTTGCGGGCGGCCGTGACGGCCTCCGCCGCCTCGGCGAGGGTCGTCCGCGCCGCGTCCTCCCGCTCCGCGAACGACGGCGTGGCCGCGATGGCCTCGGCGAGGTCCCGGAGGGCGCCGGGGTCGGGGAGTCCCTCGACCTCCTGCTCGACGGCCTCGCGGGCGCGGACCGCCTCGGTCAGTGCGGCGTCGGTCCGGGCCACCCCCTCGGTCGCCTCCCGGAGCCGGTCCGAGAGCTCGTCGATCCCGTCCGGGACCCGGACCGACGCGACGAGCTCGCGGCGGGCGGACGCCTCGCGCGCCGCCGCACGGAGCTCCCGGCCTTCCTCGGTGATGGCGTCGAGCTTGGGGCGTGCGGACGTGATGCGCTCGGCGAGCGCCTCGAGCGCCGTCGTCCGTGCGCGCGCCTGCTCGAGCTGCTCGGGGGTCGCCTCGGCCAGGTCGCCGGTGAGCTGGCGCTCGAGGAGCTGGACCTCCATCTCGTCGCGCGTGGCCTTGTCACGCGCCATGGCCGCGACGCGGCGGTAGATCGACAGGTCGAGGAGCTCGACGAGCAGGTCCTGGCGCTCCTTGGGCTTGGCGTGCATGAACGACTGGAACGCGCCCTGGGGGAGGACCACGCACGTGGTGAAGTGGTCGAAGCTCAGGCCGAGGAGCTGCTCCACACCGGCGGTGAGCTCGTCGGCCGTCCCCGCCAGCGTCGTCGTGCCGGCGGCCGTCACCTGCTCGAGGCGTGCCTCCTTCGTGGTGGCGCCGGTCCTGGTGCGCCGGACCACGCGCGTGGCGCGGTAGCTGGAGGCGCCGACGACGAAGTCGAGCTGGACCCTCGCCTCGAGCTGCCCCTGCGAGATCACCGGCGCCACGAGGTTCTTGTTGTCGTAGCGCGGCACGGAGCCGTAGAGGCTGAACGTCATCGCGTCGATGAGCGAGCTCTTCCCAGCGCCGGTCGGGCCAGCGAGCACGAACAGGTCGGCGTCGGCGAGGTCGACCACGGTGGGCTCGCGGAACGACGCGAAGCCCGAGAGCTCAAGTCGCGTCGGCCGCATCGGCATCCTCCAGGAGGTCGCGGAACAGGGTCGTGAGATCCTCGTCCTCGATGTCGTGCTCGTCGAGGTACTCGGCGAAGAGCTCGAGCGGGGAGCGCTGGAAGGCGGCGAGCTCCCACACCTCGGCCTCGCGCTCGGCTGTCTCGGGATCCGCGACGGTCACGTCGACCGCCGACGGGAGGAGGTCGCGGACCTCGTCGGCGAGGCCGGCGCGGTGCTTCTCCTCGACGACCACGCGCACGTAGGCGTCGGCGAGCTCGTCGCGCTGGTCGACGAGGTCCGCCACGGTGCCGCGGACGGTCCGCAGCCGCCGGCCCGCCGTGAGGTCGACCGGGTGCACCTCGGCCGGCACGCCCGGGCCGGCCTCGGCGATCAGTACCTGCTTGTGCTCGCGCTCGCGCTCGCCGAAGTCGAGCTGCATCGGCGACCCGCAGTACCAGATCGGGCAGGGCCCGGGGATGCGGTGGGCCTGGTGGAGGTGCCCGAGCGCGACGTAGTGCGCCGTCGACGGGAACACCGCCGGCGGGACGAAGTAGTCGAAGATCGTGTGGGCCATGCGCTCGCCCCCGCCCATCACCGGCTGGTCCGAGGCCACGGTGAGGTGTCCGGCGACGATGTTGACCGTGTCGCCGCCGAACTCGTCCGTCAGCGCGGCGATGATGTTCCGCATGCGGGCGGCGTACGCCCCCGTGTGCTGGTCGGCGTCGAGGGCCATGAGCTGCTCGCCCTGCACGATCGCGCGCTGCGACAGGAACGGCAGGAGGGCCACCCGGGCGGTCTCGCCCGAGCGGGTCGGGAGGTCGATGACCCCGCCCCGGTCGGGGCGTGCCACCTGTGCGGACGCGTGCACGTTCGTGAGCTCGAGGAGCGGGCGGATCGCGCCCCACCGGCGCGGGTTGTCGTGGTTGCCGGACAGCACGACGACGTGCGCCCCGGTCGCCGCGAGGTCGAGGAGTGCCTGGTAGACGATCTGCTCGGACTCGGGCGAGGGGGCGGCGGTGTCGAACTGGTCGCCGGTGACGAGGATGAGGTCGACCTCCTCCTCGTGCGCGATCGCCGAGATCTCGCCGAGGACGGCGCGGTGCTCCTCGGCACGGCTCCGCCCGCGGATCGTCCGGCCCACGTGCCAGTCGGAGGTGTGCAGGATCTTCATGTGCGCGACTGTACGGCGGGGGTCCGACACGACCGCCGAGGCGCGCCGGACGCGGTTCGGGTCAGTACCGGGCGAAGCGCTCGACGTCGTCCTCGAACGCCCGGATCATCTCGTCGGTGAGCGTGGGACGCGTCGC
>JAHWKB010000218.1 GCA_019348115.1 Actinomycetota bacterium
CCGAGGTCGTCGAGGATCGTGACGACCTGCTCGGCGTAGAAGTCGAGCCGGTGCTCGTAGGCGTGGCGGGGCTTGTCGCTCCGGCCGTGGCCGAGGAGCTCCGGGAGGACCACGCGGTGCCCGGCCCGCGCCAGACGCTCGGCGATGGCGCGGTTGAGCGCGGCGTCGAGCAGCAGGCCGTGGGTGAAGACCAGCACGCGCGGGCCCTCGCCGTGGACCTCGTAGGCGACCCGGTGACCGCGGTAGTCGACGTGATGCAGCGAGGGCACGGGGGGTCTCCTGCGACGGGCGTCGGGGGGATCCGCGGGGGCTGGGCGACGCCACCGGAGGGTAGCTGCGCCCCGTGGCCGCCCGGGGACCTCCGGCCGTGGTGTCCCCGGGGGTCGACCCCGCGCTGGCAGCCACCGTCGTGCCTCAGGAGCAACAGTAGAACACGACCCTTGACAACGCTCTGCGTGTACCACAGGCTCCGGGGCGTGAGCACCCGACCGCTGCCCGGAGCCGTCGCGACCACGGTCGCGCCGGCGTGGCAGCGTGCGCTCACCACGTTCGAGGAGCACCTCGTCCTCCAGCGCGACGCGTCGCCCCACACGGTGGCGGCCTACGTCCGTGACGTGACCGATCTCGCCCGCTTCTGCGACGACCTCGCGGTCGTCTCCCCGGCCGAGGTGGAGCTCCTCCTCCTCCGGCGCTACCTCGCCGACCTGGGCGAGCGGGGGCTCGCCCGGGCCACGGTCGCCCGGCGGGCCTCGACCGTCCGCACGTTCTTCCGCTTCCTCGTCCGCACGGGCGAGCTCGAGCGCGACCCCGCCTCGCTCCTCGGCACCCCGAAGCAGGGCAGGACGCTCCCGCGGGTGCTCCGCCCCGAGCAGGTCGCCGCGCTGATCCTCGCCCCCGACCTGACCACGCCGCAGGGCCTGCGCGACCGCGCCCTCCTCGAGCTCCTCTACGCCACCGGTGCGCGCGTGTCCGAGGCGTGCGGGCTCGACCTCGACGCCGTCGACCTCCCGCAGGGACTCGTGCGGCTGTACGGCAAGGGCCGCAAGGAGCGCATCGTCCCGCTCGGCGAGCCCTCCATCGACGCGCTCCGCGCCTACCTGGACGACGGCCGGCCGGCCCTGTCGAACGGCACCGCGACCGACGCGCTCCTCCTGAACGGCCGGGGCGGGCGGCTCGGCACCCGCGACGCCCGCTCGGTCGTCGAGCGTGCCGGTCGGGTCGCGGCGGTCGGGCACGTCACGCCGCACACGCTCCGGCACAGCTACGCGACCCACCTGCTCGAGGGCGGTGCCGACCTGCGGGCGGTGCAGGAGCTGCTCGGGCACGCGTCGCTCGCGACCACGCAGCGGTACACGCACCTGTCGAGAGGACAGCTGGTGGAGATCCACGCGACCGCGCATCCCCGGGCGCGTTCACGCAGGAACGGACGGTCCGGGCGGTAGCATGACCCCGGCGCCGCCGGGGTCCGAGTTCGGCGCACGTCCCCGCGCGGAGGTGGGGACGGTGACAGGAGGCGAGGGTGGATCCGGAGGTCCAGGCGCTCTGGGAGCGCTACCGGCGGACCGGGGACTCCGAGGTGCGCGAGCAGCTCATCCTCCAGTACGCACCGCTCGTCAAGTACGTGGCCGGGCGGGTCGGCGTCGGCATGCCCAACAACGTCGAGCACGCGGACCTCGTCTCCTACGGCATCTTCGGGCTCATGGACGCGATCGAGAAGTTCGATCTCGACAAGGGCTACAAGTTCGAGACCTACGCCATCACCCGCATCAAGGGCGCGATCATCGACGAGCTCCGCTCCGTCGACTGGGTGCCCCGGTCGGTGCGGTCGAAGGCCCGGCGCATCGAGACCGCCATGCAGCGGCTCGAGGGGCGCCTGCACCGCACCCCGACCGACGAGGAGCTCGCCGCCGAGCTCGAGGTGTCGGTCGACGACCTCCACGAGATGCTCTCGAAGGTGTCGCTCACCTCGATGGTCGCGCTCGACGAGGCCCTCGACGTCGGCGACGGCGACCGCATCTCGCTCGTCGACACCCTCCAGGACGCCAACACGGTCCTGCCCGAGGAGAGCTACGACGAGATCGAGATGCGCGACCTGCTGCGTCAGTCGATCACGCGCCTGTCGGACCGCGAGCAGACCGTGCTCACCCTCTACTACTTCGAGGGCCTGACGCTCGCCCAGATCGGCGACGTGCTCGGCGTCACCGAGTCGCGCGTCTGCCAGATCCACACCAAGTCCGTGCTGTCGCTGCGGACCAAGCTCGCCGAGAAGATCTCGGGCTGAGATCGGTGGCGCGTCCGTGCCGCACGCCGGCACGGAACGGGATCCCGACCGCTGGTGTCGTCCCCAGGCCCGAGCGGCGCCGGGGTCGACGGATGGCGTACCGGCCGTAGCGTCGCGGGCGCCGCCGACGTGCCGGGGACACCGTGCGCTCGCTCCTCCTCCTGCTGTCCCTCCTCCTCGCGAGCGTGCCCGCTGCCGCGGCGGCCGTCGACGCCGATGCGGAGCACGGCTTCGCCCTCCCCGTCGCCGGCGAGGTCGTGTCGGGCTTCGACGCCCCGCTCCACGCGTTCGGCGCGGGGCACCGCGGCGTCGACATCGCCGCCGTGTCGGGCACGGTCGTGCGCGCCCCGGCCGCGGGCCGGGTCGGCTTCGCCGACGTCGTGGCCGGCGCCCGCTGGGTCACGCTCGACCACGGCGGGGGTCTCCGGACGAGCTACGGCGAGCTCGCGCGCATCGACGTCGCGCCGGAGGAGGAGGTGGCGGCCGGCGCGGTGCTCGGCACGGTCGGCACCGCCCACCACCGCCGCGGCCTCCTCCACTGGTCCGCCCGCCGCGGCCGCGACCACATCGACCCGCTCCTGCTCCTCGACCGGCCGTGGGTGCCGACGCTGGTCGGACCCGGCGGCTGGAGCGCCGGCGACGTCCCCGACATCCCCCGCTACGCCGAGTGGGACGGCCGGCACCGACGGGGGTTCGTCCCCGCCTCGGCCGAGGCGGAGGGCCCCGGCTACGTCCTCCCGCCCAACCCGAACCACGTGATCGCCATCGCCGGCCTCGGCAGCCGCACCGGCGAGCCGCCGCTCGACGCCACCCACCTCGGCTACGACCGCGACGACGTCACCGAGCTCTCCTACGCCGGCGCGGGACCGGACGGCGAGCAGCTCCGCTACGACCCCGCGGACACGTGGCGGGGCGTGGAGGCCGCGGCCCTCCGGCTCCGCGACGAGCTCCGCCGGCGCTGGGACGCGGAGCCCGGCCGCGCCGTGGACCTCGTCGGCCACTCGATGGGCGGCGTGGTCGCGATGTACTACCTGCTCGTCCTCCACGACCCCGCCGATCCCACGCTCCCGCCGATCGGGCACGTCGCGACCGTCGCCTCGCCGCTCGAGGGCGCCGACCTCGCCGTCGGCCTCCGCCGCGCCCGCCGGGACCCGGCGCTGGCGCCGGTCGTCGCCGTGCTCGACCTGCTCTCCCGCAAGCACGACGTGGGCTCGCCGGCCATGGCCGACCTCGTCCCCGGCTCCGACGTGGTCGGCGCCGTGACCGCCGGGTGGGAGGTCGCGACCGCGGACGTGTTCGCGGGGCCGCTCGCCACCGGGACCCGCGTGCTCACCACGGGAGGCTCGCGCGACCTCGTCGTGCCCGAGCACCGCTCGGACCTCCCCGGAGCCGACCACATCGTCCTGCCCGGCGCGCACGACGGCGTCCGCGCGACCGAGGCGGTGAGGATCGTGCTCCACGAGTTCCTCGCCGGCGCACCCGTCCCGGGCGAGGCCGGAGGGATCGGGTCCCTCCTCAGTCACCCGGTGAGCTGGGTCGAGCACACCCTCCCCGGCTGGCTGACCCCTTGGTGAACGGGTACGCTCGGCCCACGGCCCGCCTCGCGCGGGCCGCTCGCACGTCCCATCACCTCATCACACACGCCCGCCGATGGGCCCACCCCGGTGCCCTGCGCTCGGACATCTCGACGCAGGGTGGGTGGCCCAGGTGACGCGGGCGGAGGCCCAACCGAACCCAAAGGACTTCATCGTGGCTGTCGTCACCATGCGCCAGCTGCTGGAGGCTGGCGTCCACTTCGGACACCAGACCCGGCGCTGGAACCCCAAGATGCGCCGCTTCATCTACGGCGAGCGCAACGGGATCTACGTCATCGACATCCGACAGACCGTCGGGTACATCGAGTCGGCGTACTCCTTCACCCGTGACCTCGTCGCCA
>JAHWKB010000219.1 GCA_019348115.1 Actinomycetota bacterium
GCCAAGATCGTCGACGTCGACCACGACTCGCTCACGATCGAGGCGTCGGGCGCGCCCCAGAAGCTCGAGGCGATGGTCGACCTGCTCGAGCCCTTCGGCATCCGCGAGATGGTGCGCTCCGGCACGATCTCGCTCGCCCGCGGATCGAAGTCGATCACGGACGGATCGAAGCTCAGGATGCAGCGGGTGGTGTAGCCCGGGGGAGGTGCACGGTCACCCGTGCACCGCCATCGGGACGCCGGGCTGCGCTGATGCCGCCGCCCATCAGCTGGACCAGTCGCGCGGCCACGGCGAGCCCGAGACCGGTGCCGCCGGTGGTCGCGCCCGCGGTCCCGCGCGCGAAGGGGCGGAAGAGCACCGCGAGGTCGTCGTCGGTGAAGCCGGGGCCGCGGTCGAGCACGTCGAGCCGGGCACGGTCGCCGTCCAGCGACACCCGCACCGTCACCGGGAGGCCGTCGCCGTAGCGGAGCGCGTTGGCGGCGAGGTTGCGCAGGACACGGTCGAGCGCCACGGGGTCCGCGAGCGCGTCCGCCTCGGCGTCCACCTCGACCGTGATGCGCTCGTGGGCGTCGTCGACGTCGTCGACGAGACCGGTGAGGAGGTCGTCGACCGCTTCGCGCAGGGCGAGGGGCCGCACGACCAGCGAGTCCACGCCGGCGCGGGTGTACGCCAGCGCCCCTTCGAGCAGTCGCGCGAGACGATCCACGGCGGCGGCCGCGCGCTCCGCCGAGAGGGCGGCCGGGTGGTCGTCGGTGAGCCGGTGACGGGTGAGCGTCAGGAAGCCCGTGGCCTTGACGATCTCGCTGCGGAGGTCGTGCGCGAGCTCGGACAGCAACGTCGCGGTCTCGGGCGGCTCGATGGGCGGTCGTGCGACCGTCCCCCCGTCGATCGCCCGCGGCCCGATGCCACGCGCGGCGTCGAGCGCGACGACGAGCTGGGTGGGCCGCAGTCCCTTCTCGAGGTAGGCCACCGCGCCGGCGGCGAGCGCCGAGGCCTCGGCCAGCTCGCGGGTGTGCCCGGACAGGACCACGACGGTGGAGGCCGGACTGACCGCATGGAGGCGGGGGAGGGCCTCGAGCCCGTCCATGCGCGGCATGGAGAGGTCGAGGAGCACCAGCTCGGGCACGAGCGACTCGGCCTGGGCGATGGCCTCGACGCCGTCGCCCGCCTCGCCCACGACCTCGTAGCGTCCGCTCGCCTCGAGGGCCCGCCGGATGAGGATGCGCAGGTCGACGGCGTCGTCGACGAGGAGCGTCCGGACGCGGGTCACCTGGAGGCCACCTTGCGGCGGAGCTCCCCCGGTCGTGCCGTCCCCGCCCGGGGCGCCGGGGACGCCGCCGACGAGCGGTCGTGGACGAGCCGCCGCGAGGCGTCGAGCCCCACCTCGAGCGCCCGCAGCCCCGCCGCCTGGTCACCCAGCTCGAACGCCATCTTGGCCGTGGCGAGCTGCTGGACGACACCGTCCTGGATGTCGAAGGCCTCCTGGCGGCGGACCGCGACGTCCTCGAACAGCGACGCACCCCGGATGAGCGAGCCGAAGCGGCTGCGGAGCATCCAGTAGCGCAGCCCGACGCCGGCGGTGACGACGTCGATCAGCACGAAGTGCCAGTCCCACACCGCGCGCGCGGCGGAGGCCGTGTGGGGCACGAGCATGTGCTCGACGTGGCCGGCGTGCCCCGCTGCACAGGTGAGGAAGATGGTGCCGGTGGCGACGGCGAGCGGGTTCGTGCGCCACTGGCCGCTCGCGTGGACCGCCCGGAAGACGCGCGTGGCGATGGCGGCGTAGGCGAGCGTCACGACGACGTTCGCCCCCAGCGCCAGTTGCCACAGCTCCATCGTTCCCCCGTGGTGCGGTCGAGGCTCCGGTCCTCGTGCCCGCATCGCCCCTTTGGCATCGGCCGACGGCGCCGGAACTGGAGCTTCGTGCTGTCGCCGGACGAGGATGCGCGTCCGGCGCCCACCGGCGGGAACGGACTCCTATCCTCCGTTCGTGGCCGCTCCTCCCGGACCGACGTGGTTCTGGCGCCTCATCGGCGTCGTCGCCCGTGTGCTCGTGCGCGGGCTGTTGCGGTGGCGCGTGGACGTCGCGGGGCTCGAGCGGGTGCCGACGGGATCGGGCGCGGTCCTCGCGTTCAACCACCACAGCTACGTCGACGTCGTCCTCGTCGCCTGGGCCATCGTCCTGCAGCTCCACCGGCCGGTGCGGTTCCTCGCCAAGCGCGAGATGTGGGCGTCGCCCCTGCGGCCGATCGTGCACCTGGCGGGTGCCGTCCCGGTCGACCGGACCGACGCGTCGAGCCGCCATGGCGCGTACGCCGCGGCGATCGCGGCGCTCCGTCGGGGAGAGCTCGTCGCGGTCGCACCCGAGCAGACGATCTCCCCCTCGTTCGAGCTGCTGCCGTTCCGGACGGGGGCGGCCAGGATGGCGCAACAGGCGGGTGTGCCGATCGTGCCGGTCGTCGGATGGGGGACCCAGCGGTGCGCACCGAAGGGTCGCCGTCTCCGGTGGGTGACACGCATCCCGGTCGTGGTCCGCTACCTCGAGCCGGTGCCCGTGCCGGCCGACGCCGACCCGGTCGCCGTCACGCGCGAGCTCCAGGCGCGCATGGAGGTGGCGTTGCGCGAGGTGCAGGACGCCTACCCGGACCGGCCGCGCGCCGGCGAGGGGTGGTGGCTCCCGGCGCGGCTCGGCGGGAGTGCGCCGACGCACGCCGACGTCCTCGCCGAGCACGAGCGACGGTTCCAGGAGCGGCGTCGTGCGGCGGCGCCGGACCCGCGCAGCGAGGACCGCCCGACCGGGACCTGACTCAGTGGAGCTCGGCGGTCATGCACTTCACGCCGCCACCGGACTTGCGGAACTCCGACACGTCGACGGGCACCGGCTGGAAGCCCGCCGCGGCGACCTGCGCGGCGAAGGTCTCGGCCTGGACCGGCAGGACCACGTGGAGACCGTCGCACAGGGCGTTCAACGCGAGCCAGGCGGCATCCTCCTCGGTGACCTCGATGGCGTCGGGGTAGCGGCCCTCGAGCTCCGCCCGGGCGGCGTCGGCGAACGCGGCCGGCAGGTAGGCGATCGTGTCCCCGAGCGGGCAGAGCGCGACGTCGAGGTGGTAGTAGCGCGGGTCGACGAGCTCGAGGCTCACGATCTCGGCGCCGGTGACCTCGGCGACCTGGCGGTGCGCGCGCGGGTCGGTGCGGAACCCGTGGCCGGCCAGCACCACGTCGCCCACGACGAGCAGGTCTCCCTCGCCCTCGAACGGGGCCTCGGCGGCGACGGTCGCGTAGCCGGCCGCCGCGTACCACGCGGCGTAGGCGTCGGCCTCGGCGGCGCGCTGCGGGTTCCGGAACCGGGCCGCCACGGCACGGCCGTCGCGGACGAAGCCCCCGTTGGCCGCGAACACCATGTCCGGCAGGTCGGCGACGGGATCGATGGTCGCGACCCGGTGGCCGAGCGCGCGGTAGGTGTCGCGCAGGACCTGCCACTGGTGGAGCGCGAGGTCGCGGTCCACGGGGGTCGACGGGTCCATCCACGGGTTGCCGGTGTAGGTCACGGCGAACGAGGTGGGCGGGCACATCAGGTACCGCCGGGGGGTGGCGGTGCGCACCGGGGTGGGCGCGGGGAGGAACGCGGTCGACACGGGCTGCACCTCGGACAGGAGGGGGATCGGCGGGGCGCCGGAGGGGAAGCGTAGGATCGCCCCGGGCCGCCGATAGCGGTCGTGTGCTGCACAGAGAGGGTGTGTCCGTTGCGTCTCGACGATATCGACCAGCAGATCGTTGCGTTGCTGTCCCAGGATGCCCGGACCTCGTTCCGGCGCGTCGGGGAGGCCGTCGGGTTGTCCGCGCCGGCCGTGAAGCGGCGGGTGGACCGCCTCCAGGACGCGGGCGTCATCGAGGGCTTCACGACGGTCGTCGACCCGAGCGCGCTCGGCTGGACCGTCGAGGCGTTCGTCGAGCTGTTCTGCGAGGGTCGCACGCCGCCGGCGCGGATCCGTTCCGCCATGAGCCGGCACGTCGAGGTCGTCGCGGCGTACACGGTCACGGGCGAGGCGGACGCCATGCTGCTCGTCCGCACCGCGGACACCCGCCACCTCGAGGACGCCCTCGAGCGCATCCGCTCCGAACCGTTCGTGACCCAGACGCGCAGCGTCGTCGTCCTCTCCCGCCTGATCGAGCGCCCGTCGGCGCTCCCGTGACCC
>JAHWKB010000220.1 GCA_019348115.1 Actinomycetota bacterium
GGGATCAACTGCTGGGTCGTCCGCGACGGCGACGAGGCGACCCTCGTCGACACCGGGCTGTCGTCGAGCGCGGCCAACCTCGTGCGCCTCCTCCGCGGCGTCGGCGTCCGTCGCGAGGAGGTCCGGCGTGTCCTCCTGACCCACTCCCACGCCGACCACATGGGCGCGGTCGCCCCGCTCCTCCGGACGGGCGTGCTCGCGGACGTCCTCGCCGGCGAGGCCGACGTCGAGGCCGTGCGCACCGGGGTCCAGCCGGACGCCGACCCGACGACGATCACGGGGCGTGCCTTCAACCTCCTCCCCCGCTGGATGCCCTTCCTCGAGCCCGAGCCGGTCCCGGAGGCCCGGCCGGTCACCCTCGGCGAGGCCCTCCCGATCGCCGGCGGTCTCGTCCCGGTCGCGACGCCCGGCCACACCCCCGGCCACGTCGCCTACCACCTCCCCGACCGCGGGCTCGTCCTCGGCGGCGACGTCGTGTGGAACTTCTTCCGGCTCAAGCCGGCGCCCACCGTGACCTGCTGGCGGGTCGAGGTGAACCGCGAGAGCATCCTGCGCCTCGCCGAGCTCGCGCCGGCGACCCTGGCGCTCGCGCACGGCAGCCCGGTCGACGACGATCCCGCCGGACGCCTCCGTCAGCTCGTCGCCGACGAGGGCTGACGACCGCGCGGGCCTCCTCCGGAGCGCCCCTTCCTCCCGGAACCACCGTGTCCCGTCCGTCGCTCGACGCCAACGCCTGGCGCGTCATCATCGCGCGGCTGATCTCCCGAACCGGCGGCGAGGCCGGCTTCTTCGTGGGGGTCTGGGGCACGGCCGCGTACGCACTCGACGCGACCCCCGGCTCGCTCGCCCTCCTCATGGCGGCGATGAGCGTCGCGTCGATGATCGGCGCCGCCGTCGCCGGCGTGCTCGTCGACCGCTTCGATCCCCGTCGCGTCCTGATCGCCAGCGAGGTGGTGTTCGTGCCCGCGATCCTGACGCTGACCACCGTCGGCAGCATGGCGGAGATGACGGTCCGGGCGCCGCTCGTGTGGCTCGTCGGGTCCATCGGGGTCACGGCCATCACGGCGTTCCCGCCGGCGCTGGCCGCGGACGAGGACCGGGTCGCACGGACGAACACCCTCATGGAGGCGGCGGGCACGATCGCCTTCGTCCTGGGACCGGCGCTCGGGGCGCTCACGGTGCGGCTCGTCGACCTGCCGGCGGTGTTCGTGCTCGACGCGGCGACGTCCGTGGTCGCGGTCCTGCTCCTCGTCCCCGTCCGCGTCCGTCGCGTCGAGGCGAGGGAGCGCGGGACGGGGCTCGCCGAGCTCCGCGCCGGGTTCCGCTACGCCTACCGCAGCCGGGCCATCGTCCTCATCCTGGCGCTCGGTTCGCTCACCTGGCTGAGCTTCGGGGCGTTCGGCGCGCTCGAGCCGCTCTTCTACCGCGACGTCCTCGGCACCGGACCCGAAGCGCTCGGCTACCTCAACTCGGTCTTCGGGGTCGGGCTCTTCCTCGGCGCGTTCACCCTCGACCGCAACGCCCTCCGCGCGACCAACCTCCGGACCGTCGTCGTCCTGACCGCGGCGTGCGGCATCGGCGCGCTGATCTACGTGGGGACGTCGTCGCTGGTGGTCGTCGCGGTCGGTGCCGTCGTGTGGGGCGTCCTGCTGGGCGCGCTGATGCCGCTCCTCCGGACGCTGCTGCACCTGCACACCGGGGAGGGCTACGTCGGCCGGGTGAGCGGCGTGTACCTGGTGCACAAGTCCGTCGGGGAGCTCGCCCCGCTCGCGGTCGCGCCGGCGCTGGCGGCGCTCTTCGGCGTGCAGCGCGTGCTGCTCGCGAGCGGGGTCCTCCTCCTCGTGCTCGCCCCGACGGCGTGGCGGCGTGCCTCCCGACTCGACGGCGAGCGCCCCGTCCGACCGCTCGCCGACCGTGGCCTCGCGGAGCGCGTCGAGGACCTGGAGGAGCGGGTCCCGCTGGCGTAGGTCAAGTCGAGCGTCGGGCCGTCCGCCGACCAGCGGTGACCTCGACGCGCAGCGGGGTCCCGAACGCCGCGGTCAGGCCCTCGTCGGTCAGGACCTCGTCCGTCGTCCCTCGCGTCACGACCAGCCCGTCGCGGAGGAGCACCGCGTCGACGGTCCTCGGCGGGATCTCCTCGAGGTGGTGGGTGACGAGCACGATCGTCGGGCCGTCGCTGCCCATCAGGCGGTCGAGGTCCTCGAGGAGGTCCTCGCGGCCGCCGACGTCGAGGCCGGCGAACGACTCATCGAGGAGGAGCAGCGCCGGCGCCACCACGAGTGCCCGCGCGATCAGCACCCGTTGCCACTCCCCCTGGGACAGCGTGTCGCCGCGCCGGTCGGCGAGGTGGGACGCCCCGACCGACGCGAGGGCCGCATCGACGTCCGCCGGCGGGGCGCCGCCGGTGGCGACGGGGCGGGTCGCGCCGGCACCGGCGGCCGCGACGAGGTCGTGCACGCGCGACCGCTGCACGACGAGGTGGGCGATCCCGGTCGACACCACGCCGATGTGCCGGCGGAGCTCCCGGACGTCGGTGCGGCCGAGCCGCTCGCCGAAGAGCTCGACCGTGCCGGTCGTCGGGAAGCGGTAGCCGGCGAGGACCCGGAGCAGCGTCGTCTTGCCGGCGCCGTTGGGGCCCAGGACCGCGGTGTGGCGGCCCCGGCGCAGCTCGAGGTCGAGCGGGCCGAGGATGGTCCGTCCGCGCTCCCGGACCGAGACGTCCGCGAGCGAGACGATGGCGGGGACGCTCAAGACCGTTCGAGGGCGGGATCGTCCGCGACGCTGCCCGACGCGTCGCGCTCGACGGGGCAGGACATGCAGCGGGGGCCGCCCCGACCGCGAGGGAGCTCGTAGGACGGGATGGCGTGGACGCGGATGCCGGCCGCCTCGAGGATCTCGTTGGTGGCGACGTTGCGCTCGTAGACGATGACCTCGCCCGGCCGGACGGCGAGCGTGTTGTTCGCGTCGTTCCACTGCTCGCGCTCGGCCCGGGTGGAGCCGAGCGCCGGCTCGATGGCCCGGACCTGGTCGATCCCCGCCGCCCACGCGAGCCCGCGCGCGAGGCTGTCGATCCCCTGGACCGCGACGCCACCGTGCCGGTCCGGCTGCACCTGGTAGCACCGCAGCGTCGACGTCATCGACGGGTAGGTGATGAACGCATCGACGTCGACCTGGGTCACGATCGTGTCGAGGTGCATGGCGGAGCGGACCTTCGGGAGGTCGACGGCGAGCACGCGGTCGACGACGTCGTCCTCGAACAGGCGGACCGCGAGGGCCTCGACGCCGGCGGCCGTCGTCCGCTCCGACATCCCGATGGCCAGCCCCCGCTCACCGACGACGAGCACGTCGCCGCCCTCGAACGTGGACGGGTAGTGCTCGACGTCCTCGTGGCCGAACCAGATCCGCGTCCCCTCGAAGCGCGGGTGGCGGGTGTAGACGAGGCGCAGGAGCTGGGTCTCGCGCCGGCGGACGAGCCGGCTCATGGGGCTGAGCACGACCCCCTCGCCGATCCACGCCGACGAGTCGCGCATGAACACGGTGTTGGGGAGCGGCTGCAGGACCATCTCGTTCGCCGGCGTGACGGCCGACACCAGCCCCGGTCCCGGACCGACCTCCTCGAGGCTGACGCCACCGATGAGGTGGTCGACGAGCTCGTCGGTCGGGAGTGACAGCAGGTAGTCGCGCACGCGGCCGACCGCCTGCGGCCCACAGGTCTTGTCGGTGACGTGCTCGGCCACGGTCTCGGCGGCGAGGTCCGTGTCGGCGAGGATCTCGGCCAGGAGCTGTTCGAGGTAGAGCACCTCGGCGCCGGCATCCCGCAGGACCTCCGCGAAGGCGTCGTGCTCCCGCTGCGCGTGCTCCACCCACAGCAGCTCGTCGAACAGGAGCTCGTCCTTGTTCGACGGCGTGATGCGGTGCATCTCCATACCGGGGCGGTGCAGCAGCACCGAACGGAGCTGCCCGACCTCGGATCGCACCGACGGCGCCCGGCGGCCGTGCTGGTCGACCGTCACTCCGTCCCCTGATCGCTGCTGACGTGGCGGCACGCTACTCATCCTCCCGGACGCTGGCTTCTCCACCGTTCGCCGAACGCCAGTTCGACCCGTTGTCACAGGCCGGAGGTAGGTTCCCCGTATGACCTCGACGCACGCCTCCGCCCCGCCGACCGGTCCGGTCGTGCCGTCGGTCG
>JAHWKB010000221.1 GCA_019348115.1 Actinomycetota bacterium
GACCTGGGGGTCGACGTCCACGACCATCCGACAGCGGGCCGTGCCGTCGGTCCTCCTCGGTCGGGTCACGAGCGTCTACATGATCGGCTCGGTCGGGGCGTTCGCGATCGGCACCTTCATCGGCGGCGTTCTCGCCCAGCAGTGGGGCGTGGTCGCGCCCTTCTGGTTCGCGTTCACCGGCGCCGCGGTGACCACCGCGCTCGTGTGGCGCTCCATCGACGGGGTCGCCGAGGCCGGCGCGGAGACCACGACCGGGAGGATCCGCACGTGAGCGACCATCTCGGGGAGGACCAACGCGACGAGCTCCTGCGCGAGGTCGCGGCCCGGCGCGAGCGGACGGTCGCACGCATCACGGCGCTCGAGCACGATTTCGACGACATCGTCGAGGCGTCCTCGGACGCGGTCCGCGACGACGAGCACGACCCCGAGGGGGCCACGATCGCGTTCGAACGCGCCCAGGTGTCGGCGCTCCTGGCCGACGCGCGCGGCCAGCTGACCGCACTCGACGTCGCGGCCGAACGTCTCGCCGGACCCGACGCCGGTCGCTGCGAGCGCTGCGGCGGGGCGATCGCCCACGAGCGGCTGCTGGCCCGGCCCGCGTCGACCCGCTGCGTCGGGTGCGCCGGCCGGTAGCCGCGCGCCGGTCAGCCCAGCGGCAGCTCCGGCTCGCCGCCGTCGTAGACGAGCGACCCGTCCCCGGCGACCCGGACCACGTCGGTCGGGAGGTGCGCCGGGGTCCGGCCGTCGTGCATCAGGTGTCGGACCTCCGCACCGTGCACCAGGAGCGCGGCGTCCGCGACGAGCCGTCGGTGGCACCGCCACCACACCGACTCGGAGCACATGATCGCGGTCGTGCGCCTCGCCGCCTCGTCCAGGACCTCTCGGAGGGCGGCGTCGAACTCCTCGCTGCCGAGGTGGTCGGCGTACGCCCGGAACGACACGTTCCGGAGCCCCACGTGCGGCGACGCTGCGTCGGGCGTGCGGCGTCCCCCGAGCCGCTCCTCCCAGCGGTAGTCGATCCCGGCCGCGGGGAGCCACGACGCGAGCTCCTCGCGCTTGACGTGCGGGTGGCGGCGGCTCCCCGGGAAGCGCCGGACGTCCACGAGCGACCGCACGCCGGCGCCGCGCAGGAGCTCGATGAGCTCGTCGGCGCTGGCCGTCCCGTGCCCGACGGTCAGCACGGTCGCGGGGTCGGTTCGCGCCGGGGGACGCCCGCCCGGGATACTCCGCGCCATGCCCTCACTCCTCGCCACGCTGCTCGTGTTCGTGTCGTCCGCCGCCGTGCTGGTGCTCGAGATCCTCGCCGGGCGGCTCCTCGCGCCCTACGTCGGGGTGACGCTCGAGACCTTCACCGGCATCATCGGCACCATCCTCGCCGGCATCGCGCTGGGCTCCTGGTGGGGCGGGCGGCTGGCCGACGCTTCCGACCCGCGCGGGCTCCTGGGCCCGCAGCTCGTCATCGGCGGCACCGCCGCGTTCCTGTCGATCCCGTTCGTCGACTTCCTCGGCCGCGGGCTCCAGGGTGCCTCGCCGTCGGTCATCGTGGTGCTGGCCTTCGTCGGGTTCTTCGTGCCGGCGACGGTCCTGTCGATGGTCACCCCGACCGTCGTCAAGCTCCAGCTCGACAGCCTCGCGGAGACCGGCCGGGTCGTGGGGCGCCTCTCCGCGATCGGGACCGCCGGGGCCCTGTTCGGCACGTTCATCACCGGGTTCGTGCTCGTGGCGGCGGTCCCCACCCGACCGGTGATCCGGCTCGTCGCGGGCGCGCTGGTCCTCGGCGGCCTCGCCGTGTGGGCGTGGCTCCGGTCGGCGCGCGCCGTGTCGACCGCGACCGTCGTCGTGGCGGTCCTCGCCGGTGCCCTCTCGTTCGCCGCGGCCCACCCCTGCGAGCGCGAGTCGGCCTACTTCTGCGCCTACGTCGAGGACGACGCCTCACGCGACGGCGGGCGGCTCCTGTGGCTCGACACCCTCCGGCACAGCTACGTGGACCTCGACGACCCGACCCACCTCGAGTTCACCTACGCGCGGACGCTGAGCGACGTGACCGCGGCCATCGCGCCGGCGGGTGAGCGGTTGGACGTCGCCCACATCGGCGGCGGCGGGTTCACGCTGCCGCGCTACCTCCGCGCGACCCGTCCCGGCACGCGTTCCGTGGTGCTCGAGCTCGACCCCGCACTCGTCTCCATCGCCGAGGAGGAGCTCGGCCTCGAGCTCGGCGACGACATCGAGGTCCGCACCGGCGACGCCCGGCTGACCCTCGCGGGGCTCCCGGAGGACGCGTTCGACCTCGTCCTCGGCGATGCCTTCGGCGGCGTGTCGGTCCCGTGGCACCTCACGACCCGGGAGTTCGTGTCGTCCATCCGCGAGCGCCTCCGGCCCGGCGGCGTCTACGCGCTGAACCTCATCGACTTCGGCCCGCGCGACTTCGCCCGCGCCGAGGCCGCCACGCTCGCCGACGTCTTCGCGCACGTCGCGGTCCTCGCGCCCCCGGAGCGGTTCGCCGACGACGGCAGCGGCGGGAACTTCGTGCTCGTGGCGTCCGACGAGCCCCTGCCCATCGAGGCCGTCCTCGAGCGCAACGCCGCGCGCGGCGACGACGAGGTCGCCGTCACGACCGCCGACGGCTCGCTCGAGCGGTTCATCGGTGGGGCGCAGGTGCTCACCGACGACCACGCGCCCGTCGACCAGCTCCTCACCCCGTCGCCCGGCAGAAGCTGACGACGACCTCCGCGAGCTCCGGGCCGCGGTCCTCCTGGAGGAAGTGACCGCCGCCGGCGATCGTGGTGTGCGGCTGCCCCTCCGCGCCCGGGACGAGCTTGTGGAACACGCGCTCCCCGCCGGCCGTGATGGGGTCGCCGTCGCTGAACGCGGTGAGGAGCGGCCGCTGGAAGCTCCGGAGCGTCTCCCACGCCGCACGGTTCGCGACCGCCGCCGGGTCGTCCGGGCTCGTCGGCACGAGGCTCGGCAGCACCCGCGCCGCCGCCTTGTACGTGTCGTCCGGGAACGGGGCGTCGTAGGCGGCGACCACCTCCGGCGCCAGCTCCGTGGTGCACCCGCCGTCGACGAGCCGGCCGACGGGGAACTCGTCCGCCGCGCTCGACCAGCGCTGCCACGCCAGGAACGCGTCCGACATCTGCTGGTCGCCGGTCGGGAGGCCCGTGTTGGCGACCACGACGCGGGCGAAGCGGTCCGGATGCTCGCCGACGAGCCGCAGGCCGATGAGCCCGCCCCAGTCCTGGCACACCAGCGTGACCTCGGTCAGGTCGAGCGAGTCGAACAGCACCTCCCGCATCCACGCCACGTGCCGCTCGTAGCTGTGGTCCTCCCGCCGCGCGGGCTTGTCGGAGCGCCCGAACCCGACGAGGTCGGGGGCGACGCAGCGGAAGCCGGCCTCGACGAGGACGGGGATCATCGTCCGGTAGAGGTAGGACCACGACGGCTCGCCGTGGAGCAGCAGCACCACGGGACCCTCGGTCGGTCCCTCGTCGAGGTGGTGGACGCGCAGCCTGCCGCCCTCCCCGTCGTCGACCTCGACGTAGTGCGGCGCGAACGGGTAGTCCGGGAGGTCGGCGAAGCGCTCGTCCGGGGTGCGGAGGACGTCCACGGGGACTCCAGTCGTCGTCGATCGGGCGTGGTCGCCGATCCAAGCAGGCCTGGCCACGCGGCTCGCCATCCGGCCAGGAGGGCGGCGGGGTCGTCCGCTAGGCTCCGCCCCCGGAGCGCCGGGAAGCCTGGTCGGCAACATCGACCGCCCCTGCGCACTCCCACGCAGGGCCGCTTCCCCGGAGGACCGACGTGACACGCGCCCCAGACGTGACCGGGTGAACGCGTGATCCTGCTCCTCCTCCTCCACGCCGCGGTGGCGCTCGCCGTCGGCCTCCTCGGCAGGCGCCTGGGACGTCGGGTGCTGCTCCTGGGGGCCGTCCCGCCCGCCGTCACGGTGGTGTGGACCGCGCTGCGGACGGCCGCCGTGACGGGCGGCGACGTCCTCGAGGAGGCGGTCCCCTGGGCGCTGGAGCTGGGGCTCTCCCTCGACCTGCGACTGGACGGCTTCGGGCTGCTGTTCTGGTGGCTCATCTCCGGCATCGGGCTGCTCGTCACGATCTACGCGTTCCGCTACTTCGGCGAGCGGGACGACCTCGGCCGCTTCGACGCGATGCTGCTCGTCTTCGCCGGGGCGATGCTGCT
>JAHWKB010000051.1 GCA_019348115.1 Actinomycetota bacterium
CGGGCGTCGGCGAGCTCGTCGATGGTGTCGAGCTGCCAGGCCAGGTGGTAGAGGCCGATCGCGCCGCGCCGCTTCGGGCCGCCGGCGGTGCCGACGCCGAAGAGGCCGAGGTCGTGGTGGTTGTCACCGCGCGGGAGGCGGAGGAACGCGGCGTTGGCACGCGGCTCGCGGGCGATGACCTCCATGCCGAACGCGTCGCCGTAGAACGCGACCGACCGCTCGAGGTCCGCGACGAAGAGCACGGCGTGGTTGAGCCGGACGGGGGAGAACGCCATGGGTGTTCCTTGCGGGCCGGGGCGGACGGGGGAGGGGTGGGTCCGGGACCGCGGGGGGTCGGTCCCGGACCCGAAGGATCGCCGAGCCGGGGGAGCTCAGGCGTCCTTGGTCGCGGAGATCTCGAACTCGAGCGTCACCTTCTCGGAGACGAGGATGCCGCCGCCGTCGAGCGCCGTGTTCCAGTTGAGGCCCCAGTCCTTGCGGTTGACCTGGGTCGAGCCCTCGAACCCGACGCGGGTGTTGCCCCACGGGTCGGTCGCGGTTCCGGTGTACTCGAGGTCGATGGTGACGGGCTTGGTGACGCCGCGGAGGGTGAGGTCACCCGTGACGCGGTACTCGGCCTGGGCGACCTTCTCGATGCCGGTCGACACGAAGCGGATCTCGGGGTGCTCCTCCATCGCGAAGAAGTCGTTGGACCGGAGGTGCTCGTCGCGGTCGGGGTTGCGGGTGTCGACGCTCTTGGCCTGGATGACGAGCTGGGCGTCCGAGTCGGCGACGTCGTCGGCGATCGTGAAGGTGCCGGCGAAGTCGTTGAAGCCGCCCCGCACCTTGGTGACCATCGCGTGCCGGGCCACGAAGCCGACGCGGCTGTGGGACGGGTCGATGGTGTAGGTGCCGGAGAGCTGCTCGAGCTGCGGGAGGGTGGCGGTGGTCATGGTGTTCCTTCGGTGGTCATTAGTTGAAGCGACAACATCGAAGGTACCCGAGAAAGTTGAAGTGTCAAGTGATGTGTCGGCCCGTCCCGGGGACCGGGCCCGGACGCCGACGCGCGCCGCCGGGGCGGGCACGCTCGGGATGCACGTCCGAGACCACCAGGAGGCACCCGATGGCCGAGCAGAGCTCGAACACCACCACCGACCACGACACGATCCGTCGGTGGGCCGAGGAGCGGAACGCCGTCCCCGCGACGGCACGTGGCACGCAGGAGAGCGACGGCTCGGCCGGCGTGCTGACCCTCGACGTGGTGGGCTACGGCGCCGACGAGGACGACCTCGAGCACATCGACTGGGACGAGTGGTTCGAGAAGTTCGAGTCCTCCGAGCTCGCGTTCCTCTACCAGGACGAGAAGAAGGACGGCGAGCCCAGCACCTTCTTCAAGCTCGTCTCCCGCGACTGAGGTCCTCGAGCTCGTCGCGAACGGCGGCGAGCTCCGCAGCGATCCGCTCAGCCTCTCGCTGCGCCTCACCGGCGGCCTCGGCGGCCTCGTCGGCGCGGGCGCGGAGCTGCTCCGCCTTCGCCGCGGCGCGCTCCGCACGCCGCTGCTGGTCGCGGTGGGACCGCTCGAGGTCCGCGGCCTGACGCTCGAGGCGACGGCGCTCCTGCTCCCTCCGGCGCTCCTCCTCACGGCGGCGTTCCTCGGCGGCCGCGTCCCCGCCCGCCGGGTCCTCCGCAGCCTCGTCGCCGGCGGGGCGCGCGTCCTCCGTCGTCCCCTCGTCGCGGGGTGGGAGCAGGAGGAGGCCCTCGACGCCGCCGAACCCGGCGCCGTCGAGCGGACGCTCGAGGACACCGCGCCGGACGGTGTCGTGGTGCTCCGGGGTCACCGCCGCGGTGAACAGGGTCCGCTCGACGTCCTCGAGGTGCGCCGACGCGGACGAGCCCGCGTCCGACAGGATCGCCTCCGCCCGCCGGCGGAGATCGCTCACGACGTCGCGCACCGTCCGCGTCGCGGTCCTGAGCTGGTCCGCCCCGCGGCCGCTGGCGGCGCGACGCTGGGCGTCCCGGAGCTCCTGCCCCGCGTCGAGCAGCCGGCGCACCTCGTCGGGGCACTCCCGGGCGAGCCGGTCCACCGCCCAGGCCGGGACGGTGGGCTTGCGTGCACGCTTGAGCGCTGCCGCCTCATCGCGAAGGTCCTCGTCCCGGAGCGCCGTGACGCGCCGGTCCCGCTCCTCGACGAACTCGTCCAGCGGCAGGCCGTAGATGGCGTCCCGCTCGGACGCCAGGCGGTCCTCGTCCATCAGCTGGCCTGCGACCGCTCACCGTCGGCGAGGGCCTCGACGAGCTCGTCCTTGCTCATCGAGGACCGGCCCGGCACGTCGCGCTCCTGGGCCAGCTCGTAGAGCTCGTCCTTGGTCCTGTCGGCGAGCGCGCTTGCGGACGATCGCCGGCCGCGTCCACCGCTGCTGTCGCTCGCGCGCTGCAGGCTCTGCTCCAGTGCGCTCATGAGGTCGACGACGCCCCCGGTGTCCCGCTCGGGTGCCTGGATCTCGACGTCTTCCCCCTCGGCCTTCGCCTCGAGGAACTCCACGACCCGCTCCTGGTACTCGTCGCGGTACGCGGTCGGGTCGAAGGGGGCGACGAGCGAGTCGATGAGCTGCTCGGCCATCGCGATCTCGCGTTGCGACACGTCGGCGTCCCGCGCCGCCTCCGGCTGCTCGAGCTCCTCCGGGTCCACGACCTCGTCGGCGTAGTTCATGGTGGAGAGGAGGAGCAGGCCGTCCCGTGCGCGGATGGCCGCGAGGTACTCCTTGTTGCGCATGACGAACGTGGCCACGGCGACCTTCTCCGAGCGCTCCATGGCATCCGTCAGCAGCCGGTACGGCTTCGCGGCCGACTCGCCGTCCGGCAGGAGGTAGTACGCGCGGTCGTAGTAGATGGGATCGATCTCCCGCAGCTCGACGAAGTCGCGGATGTCGATCATCCGCGTCCCCTCGGGATCGAGCTCGGCGAGCTCGTCCGGGTCCACGATCACGTACCGGTCGTCCCCGACCTCGTAGCCCTTCACGATCTCCTCGTAGGGCACCTCCTCGCCGGTCTCCTCGTCGACCCGCTTGCGTCGCACCCTCGCCTTCGTGTCCTCGTGCAGCTGGGTGAAGTGCACGTCGTGCCCCCGCACCGCCGTGTAGAGCTTCACCGGCACGTTGACCAGTCCGAAGCTGATGTAGCCACTCCACGTCGCCCGTGCCATCGCGTCTCCTTCGTCATCCTCGAGCGTGCCAGCCGGGCCCGCTCGGCGTCCCGGCCCGTCCTCCTGCTACGGGTCGTGGCCGGGCTCGATGGTGTCGACGTCGGAGAAGGAGAGCTGCGCGAGGGCGCCGGCGCGGTGGACCTCGATGGGTCGCAGGAGGAACCCGACGTGGTCGCCGCCCAGGAGCCGATCGGTGATCTCGCCCACGACCCGGTTCCGGACGTCGTCGAGCACCGGGACCCCGAACGGCCCCTCGTGCCACCTGCAGCGGGAGAACTTGTCGACGTCGTCCCCGGACGTCGCGCCGAACAGACGCGCCAGCTCGTGCTGGTCGCGGTCGAGGAAGTGCACCCCGAGCCCGTCCGCGTCGAGCGCGGTCGTGAACGTGTGGTTCTTGACGGACAGGAACACGATCAGGCGCGGCGGGTGGATGCTGCACTGCGTGACGAACCCGACGAGGCAGCCGGAGCGCTCGTCGCCCGACGCGGTCGTCACGACGGCCATCGGGTAGTCGAGGTCGGTCAGCATGGCCGGGAGGTCGTCGAGGTCAGGCACCGCCGTCCTCCGCTCGCGGTGACACGTACCGGAGGAAGAGCTCGTCCCGACCGCCGGACACGACGGAGGCGAGGTCGAAGCGGGTGAGGGGGAGCCGGGGCGCGTCGGACACGAGCCGGACCGGGTCCCCACCCACGAGCGGGGTGAGGGTCAGGCAGAGCTCGTCGAGCATCCCCGCGCCGAGGAGCATCGTGATGAGGGACGGGCCGCCCTCGCACGTCACCAGCCGCATGCCGCGGTCGGCCAGGGCGGCCAGGGCCCGTGCCGGCTCCACGACGGTCTCGCCGGCGACGAGGACGTCGGCGACCTCGCCGACGCGCCGGCGCGCCGCGTCGTCGGTCCGCTCGACGGTGATGATGATCGGCCGGCGGTCGGGATCGCGGAACAGCTGGCCCGACAGGTCCAACTGCAGCGACCGCGTGACGACGGCGACCGGCGGGACCGGCTCCTGCCCTCGTTCGGCCCGGGGCTCCCTGGCCGCGTCGTCGATGCTCACCGGGCCGTACCGCTCGGCGCGGACCGTCCCGGCACCCACCAGCACGACGTCCGCCAGCTCGCGGAGGAGGGTGAAGACGACCTGGTCGGCGGCGGACGTCAGCGAGCCGACACGGCCGTCGAGGGCGATCGACCCGTCGAGGCCCGCGACGAAGTTGGCGAGCACCCACGGGCGGTCGGGCGGGGCGGGGCGGGCGGCGTCCCGGTAGAGCGACAGGACGTCGTCCCCTCCGGCCCCGGGTGGCAGCAGACCGACGAACCGGTGGTCCATGCGCTCCTCGTCGTCGGATGCGCGTGCCAGGATGGTCCGCCGGCGCCGGACGCGCGATGGACGTTCGGCCGGCCCCGGCGGCGTCCGAGCGGACCACGCGGAAGGGTCGCGGCCGCTGGGCTCGTTCCCTGCTCCGAGGCTCCGGACCTCGGTGTCGGGCGCTGTGCGCGGCGACACCTGGAGACGGATCGATCGACGCGACCGCCCTGCGGCACGCGTTCGCCGAGCACGCTACTCGTCGAGGCTCCGCCAGTTCAGGATGAGCCCGAGGCGACGTTGGCGAGGAGCTGCGAAGCAGCGGAGCCTGGCCGGCCAGCTGCAGCGGGCGCTCGACAGGGTGGTCATCGAGCAGGCCAAAGGCGTGCTCGTCGAGCGGCACGACCTCGACCCCGACGCCGCCTTCGACCAGCTGCGCAAGCACGCCCGGAGCACCTCCGCGCGCCTCCACGACATCGCCGCCGGGTCGTCTCGCGCGAGCTGCCGCGGTAGCCGAGGTCGCCCTCAGGCGTCGCTCACCAACGAGCGGTAGATCCGCACGTGCGCCGCGGCGACCTCGCGCCGCTGCTCGTCCCGTCGCGCCGGCGACGGGGGAGCGGGCGGACCGGCATCCACCGCCGTCCCGAGGGCGTCCCGGAAGCTCGCCGGGTCGAAGCCGGCGTCCTCGTCGCTCGTGAACACGTGGTGCGCGCCCTGCGCCCCGTAGCCGCCGCAGCTCGGTGCGAGGACGGCCGTCCCCAGATCCCGACACAGCTCGAGGAGCCCCGAGTGGGTCCCGAACCGGTACGGCAGGACGTAGCCGTCGCAGCGCTCCACGAGCTCCAGTAGCTCGTCGTGGGAGAGGTAGGGATGGACGCGGAGGTCGACGAGCCCCTCGTCGGCGAGGTCGCACGCCAGCGTGACGAGCTCCGCGTCGTGGTTCTCCCCGGCCGGCGACACGACGTCGCAGTGGAGGTGCACCTCGAGGACGATCGTCGCGCGTGCGCGTGCGACGTCCGCGGCCGCCGCGAGGAGGGGGGCGCGGACCATGTTGGGCCGCAGGGACTTGAAGTGGATCCCGAGGCGGTAGGGGCGATCGTCGCGGCGACGCTCGGCCGCCGCCGCGATGCGGTCGAGGTCCGCCACGTGCGGATGCGGCAGCACGGTCGCAGACCGGCCACACCGGTCCCGGATGCGGTCGGCCGCCCAGTCGGTCAGCGTGACCAGGTGATCGGCCGCGTCGAGCAGCACGTCGAGACCGGCGTCGTGGAGATCCGCTGTGTCGTGGTTCGGGTTGCGGAGGTCGTGGACCGTGTAGACGAGCGGGATCCCGCGTCGTCGCAGGACCGCGGCGAGCTCCTCCAGCTGCCTCGGGTCGTAGTACTCGAAGCCGAAGTGGACGTGCAGCAGGTCCGGGGGGTCGACGACGTGGTCCCACCACGAGGGGTCGAGGAAGCAGGGCGTGCGACGGTCGTCGCCCGACGGGTCGCGGAGACGCTCGACCGCGGGGTGCTCGAGCCGGCGGACGTAGACGTGGGTGGCCGGCACCGACGCCACGCGCAGGCCGGACGTGGTGGTCGCGCTGGGATCCATGCCGGGGAACGTGCCGCACACCACGACCCGCTGTCGCGAGGGCTGTGTCCGAACGAACCCCCACAGCGCGGGCCGCGGTCCTCGTGGCGTGGTTCGGTGGGAGGGAGTCCCGGTCCAGGACCTCGATCGGCCGCCCCGACCCTTCCGGGCACATCACGGGCAGCGAGGAGGTGCACGTGCGTCTGGGGATCATCGCGTCGGCCCGACATCCCCTCCGCGAGCCGTTCGCCGGCGGCCTCGAGATGCACACCCACGCCCTCGCCACGAGCCTCCGCCGACACGGGCACGACGTCACGGTGTTCGCGTCCGGCGAGTCCGACCCGGAGCTCGGTGTGGAGCCGGTCTGCCCGACCGCCAGCGGGCTCGACCTCAGCAAGCAGGCCCTGCTGGACCCGTCGATGCTGTCCGACCGGTTCATGCACGAGCACCACGCCTACCTCCGGCTCATGATGGGCCTGCGCGAGCGCGAGTTCGACGTCGTCCAGAACAGCTCGCTCCACTACCTCCCGATCGCCATGGCCGGCGTGCTCCCCGGCCCGGTCGTCACGACGCTGCACACCCCGCCGACGCCCTGGATCGAGAGCGCCGTCAGCGCAGCGCCCCAGGGGGACGTCACCTTCGTCTCCGTCTCGCAGCACAACGCCGCGGCCTGGACCCGGATCACCGTCGACGAGGTCATCCCCAACGGCGTGGACACGAGCGCGTGGGCGTTCTCGGAGCACGCCGATCCCGACCTCGCCGTCTGGACCGGGCGGATCGTGCCGGAGAAGGGGGCACACCTCGCGATCGACGCGGCGCACGCCGCCGGGCTGCGGATCGAGCTCGCCGGTCCCGCCGACCCCGACTACTACCGCTGCGAGGTCCTGCCGCGCCTCCGCGACGGCGACCGCTACCTCGGACACCTCCCGCAGGTGGAGCTCGCAGCGGCCGTCGGGCGCGCCGCCGTCCAGCTGTGCACCCCCTGTTGGGACGAGCCGTTCGGACTCGTCGTGATCGAGGCCCTGGCGTGCGGGACGCCGGTGGCCGCCTTCGAGCGCGGCGCCATCCGCGAGATCCTCACCGAGGAGACGGGGCGGCTCGCCCCGCCGGACGACGTCGACGCGCTCGCGGAGGCGGCACGGGACGCGCGCCTGCTCGATCGCAAGGACTGCCGTCGTCACGTCGAGACGAACTTCTCCCTCGAGGCGATGGTCGAGCGCTACGAGACGCTCTACCGGACGGTCGCCAGGGCATGAGGCGGCACGTCGCGTTCTACGTCCACCACCACGGACGGGGCCACGTCTCCCGCACCCGGGCGCTGCTGGACCAGCTCGTGCTGCCGGCGACCGTCCTCACCAGCGCCGCCGTCGAGGACGCGACCTTCGGGGACGCCGAGGTCGTCCGGCTTCCCCTCGACACCGGGGTGCCGGAGAGCTCGATCGAGCTGCCGCCGCCCGCACACCTCCACTACGCACCGGTGGGGGTGCCCGGCCTCCGGGAGCGGACCGCGCTGATCGCCCGCGCCCTCGCCGATCGCGCGCCGGCGCTGCTCGTGGTGGACGTCTCCGCCGAGGTCGCACAACTGGGGCGGCTCGCCGGGGTGCCGACCGTCGTCGTTCGCCAGCACGGGGCACGCTGGGACGCCGCCCACCTCGCGGCGTACGACGGCGCCGTCGGGCTCCTCGCGCCCTTCGGTCCGGAGCTGGAGGAGCCGGACGTCCCGCCACTCGTCCGTGCCCGGACCTTCCACGCCGGCGGCTTCGGCCGCCCGCCGGCGCGGGACGTCGATCGGGCGGCCGTCCGGCATGACCTCGGGTGGGACCCGGACGACCAGGGGGTCGTGGTGCTGCTCGGTGCCGGGGGGGACGGCCCCCGACCGGAGGACATCGCCGCCGCCGCACGTGCCACGCCCGACCACCGGTGGCTCGTGGTGGGGCGGTGGGACCACGACGACGTCGGCGTCGCGGCGACCGGCTGGGTCGACGACCCGTCGCGGTACCTCGCCGCCGCCGACGTGGTCGTCGGGTCCGCCGGGCACAACACGGTGATGGAGGCGGCGACGGTGGCCCGACCGCTCGTGTGCGTCCCGGAGGACCGTCCCTTCGACGAGCAGCGACGCAAGGCGGCACGGCTGCGCGAGCTCGACGTCGCGGAGGTCGCCTCGTCCTGGCCGTCCCCCGCCACGTGGGCGGACGTGCTGGCGCGGGCTTCGGCCCGGGGCGGGGACGGGCTCGGCCGGCTCGTCGCTCCCGACAGCGCCCGTCGCGCAGCCGACTGGTTGACGTCGCTCGTGGACCGGGTGGCGGCGTGAGCGACCTCCCGCGGGTGCTGTCCTACCCGCCCGTCCACGACTACGTGGACCGGCTCCACGGCAGGGCCGCGACCCTGGTCCACCGCGACCAGCCGTGGCCCCGGTTGCCGGACCTCTACGACCCCGACTGGCTGTCCTCGCACGCGACGGACTGGGACGTCGTGCACCTCCACTTCACCTGGGAGCAGTACCCCCCGGCGACGCTCCGAGCGGTGCTCGAGGCCCACGGCGCGGCGGGGACGCCGATCGTGTGGACGGCCCACGACCTCCGGAACCCGCACGTCCCGGACGGCGCCGGCGACGCCGCCTGCCTGGGTCTCCTCGCCGAGGCGGCGGACGAGGTGCTGACCCTGACCCCCGGGGCGGCGGCCGCCGTCACCGAACGGTTCGGTCGGAGCCCCAGGATCGTCCCGCACGGCCCGATCGTCCCGCCCGCAGAGGCCGCCGAGCTCCGGACGGCACGTCGCAGGGGCGGCACGCCGCTGCGCGTGCTCCTCCTCGCGAAGTCGCTGCGGGCCAACCTCGACTGGCGGACGCCGCTCGAGGTGGTCGACGGGCTCGGTGCGGCCGCCGGGGACGTCGCGCCGGTCCGGCTCGACGTGCACCTGCATCCGGACGCCGCAGACCGGGACGAGATCGAGGCCTTCGGCACCGGCGGCGGCGCCGTCACGGTGACGGTGGCACAGAGGCTCTCGGCGGCCGAGCTGCGGCGACGGGTCGCCGGCGCGGACGCGCTCCTGCTGCCCTACCGCTGGGGCTCGCACTCCGGGCTCATCGAGCTCGCGGTCGACCTCGGCACCGAGCCGATCGCGACGGAGGTCGGCTTCATCGCCCAGCAGGCGCCGTGCCACGTCGTGCCGCTCCGGGACGGTCGCGTCGACCCCGACCGGCTGGCCTCCCTCCTGGTGCGGATGGCGGACGGGACGGAGGCACTCGATCCCGTGCCGATCCGGCAGCGCGAGCGCGTGCTCGACGAGTTCGTCGTCGCCCACTCCCGCCTCTACTCGCGGCTGGCCTCGTCGACCGGGACGGCCGTCGACCGATGAGCGGCGGCGCGCTCCTCCTCGCTCGGCTGACGGACGAGCTCGAGGGTCCCACGCTCCGGATCCCACGTCACGAGCCCGGCGTCGGCGAACCGGGCCAGCCAGCCCTCCATCGGCCAGCGGCCCCAGACGTCGTGGAAGCGCCGGGCGTTGCCGACGATGGACGCCACGTGCTGGACCGGCGGGTCGAACGTGTCGTGGTGCTGGTGGTAGGCCCACGCGCCCCCCAGCCAGGCGATCGGCACCCCGGTGGCACGGGCACGGAAGGCGAGGTCGGTGTCCTCGCCGCCGTAGCCGCCGTAGCCCTCGTCGAAGCCACCGACGTGCTCCAGCATCGTCGACCGGCGCACGGCGAAGGACAGCGACCAGAACAGCTCGTAGGCGTCCGTCCCGGCGAGCTCCCCCGGAGGGGGTGGCTCGGGACGGGTCGGATGGCGCTCGCCGACGGCGTGGAGGGCCTCGTCGCTCCACGGCGACGGACCGACGCGGGCCTCCCAGTCGGGCGGGAGGTAGCGGAGCCCGCCCATGAGGATGCCGTCGAAGTGGTCGAGGGCATCCGCGTACGACGCCACGAGCGTGGCCGAGGGGATGCAGTCGACATCGAGGAGGATCACGCCGTCCGTCGGGGCGGCCCGCGCGGCCACGTTCCGCGCACGCGCGAGCGGCAGCTCGCCGCCACCCTCGACGTCCACGACGATCGTCTCCCACGGGGAGGCCGGCAGCGCCGGCCGGGGGTCCTCACCCTCCATGACGGCCACGACGTGCGCCGCCGGACGACGGTCGGAGGCGAGGAGGCCACGGACCTGGTTCACGAGGTGCCGCGTACGGTCACGGGTCAGCGTGCACACCGTGACGTCCATGGGCTTCCTCACTGCCGGCCCGCTCGAGCGGGGACGCCACGCTACGACGCCCGCCAGCCCAGGAGGACGTGTGACCGCCGACGGATGGACCATCGGTGACGCCGACGTGGTGGTCGTCGTCGGCTCCATGCGGACCGGCACGACCCTGGTGGCGGAACTCCTCGACTCGCACCCCGACGTGACCTACCTCGGCTTCGAGCTGTCCGAGGAATGGTCGGACTGGACCGGGCTGCCCTGGGGGGCACCCGGCGCCGACGACGTGTCGTGTCCGCCGGTCGGCGTCGCCGAGGCGACGCCGGAGCGGATCGCGGCCGCCCGCGACGGTGTGACGCGACTCCTCCGCGACGCCGCGCCGACCGACCCGGACGCGCGCCCCGGGACCGTGGTGCTCAAGAACCCGCACGTCTGGCACCGGCTGCCCTTCCTCTGCGCCGTGCTCCCGGGCGCGCGGGTCGTGCGGACCCGCCGCGACCGCCGCGCCACGGTCGCGAGCCTCCGCCGGCTCTGGGACCGGGCGCTCGACCAGCACGGCCGCGTGCACCACCTGCCAGAGGATCCGGACCGGTGCTGGGACTTCGTCCCGGCCGCGGACGCCGGCGCCTACGACCCCCTCCGGACCTTCCCCGGTGGCGACGTCGGGGTCCTCGCTGAGTTCCACCGTCGCGTCGAGCGGTGCCTCGACCGCTTCGCCGACGACCACCCCGGCCGCATCGTCGCGGAGGTGGCGCAGGAGGATCTGGTGCGCGACTTCGCGGCCACGACGTCCGGGTTGCTGGCCGCGCTCGACCTCCCGCCGGCGTCGCTCGTCCCGCCGGAGCCGCTCGACCCGGACCGGCTCGACGAGTGGCGCGACCTGCTCACCCAGGACGAGCAGGAGCGGATCGGCACCGTCGGGTGACGCGTCCGTGCTCAGCCGTCGCGGTCGTCCGTCCGTGCCGGACAGTCGGGCGCGTGCACCGCGTCCTCGCCGGCGAGCATGCGCCCGCAGTCGGGGCAGACCTCCGCGACCCAGCACGCCGGATCGCCCACGCCGTCCTCCTCGCCGGAGGCGACGCTACCCCGGTCGTCCCGGGTGCGCCCTAGGGTCCGTCGCAGCAGGACGCGTCGGAAGAGGAGCGAGGTCGTGCGACCGCCGTTCGAGGAGCTCGCCTCCGAGGAGACGAGGATGGGGATCATCAGCCTCCGCCGGCGTCTCGAGCCGTCGCGCGGCATCGACGTCTACGAGGTGAAGCTCGACGACGAGTTCCTGATGTCGAGCATGTTCACCACGGCCGAGATCGAGCTCGCCCGCCTCGGCCTGGCAGCCGTCGACGGCACCGACCTCGACGTGGTCGTCGGCGGGCTCGGGCTCGGCTACACGGCGCAGGCCGCGCTCGGGGACGATCGGGTCGGCTCCGTCGTGGTCGTCGAGGCGCTCGCGGAGGTCATCGACTGGCACGAGGGCGACCTCCTTCCCGACGTCGCCGGCCTCGCGGCCGATCCCCGGGTCGAGCTCGTCCACGGGGACCTCTTCGCGCTCGTCGCCGGCGGGGACGGCCTCGACCCCACCACGCCCGGACGGACCTTCGACGCGATCCTCGTCGACATCGACCACTCGCCGCGCCACGTCCTGCACCCCACGCACGAGCGCTTCTACACCGCGGCGGGGCTCCGCGCGCTGGCCCGCTCGCTCCGGCCGGGCGGCGTCTTCGCCCTGTGGTCCGACGACCCGCCGGACGCCGACTTCCTCGCGGTGCTCGGCGAGGTGTTCGCACGGACCGAGGCGCACGAGGTCACCTTCCGGAACCTCATCGCCGGTGGCGAGTCGATGAACACGGTCTACGTGGCGTCCTATACCCCACGGGGGTAGCAGTTGGGTGGACCCCTCCGAGCGGGACCTGGGTCGATGCGCGAAGGGCAGCACGGACAGGTCGACGTCCGGGAGGACCACGTGGGCGACGGGCACGAGGATGCCCGCGGCGACCAGGGTGGTCCCCGGCGTCGCGTTCGTCCTCCCGCCGGCGGTGGGCGCGCTCCTCATGAGCATGTCCACCGTGGTCGTGGCGCTCCACGCCCAGCTGCTCCGCCGCATCGACCTCCGTCTGCCCGAGCCCGCCTGACGTCGACCGGGCCGGACCGGCGGGACGTCAGCCGGTGACGGCGGCGCGCTCGACGACCTCGCGGTGGCGGGGGTCGGGCGCGACCGCCCCGAGGAGCTGGCCGCGGCGATCGCCCAGACGGGTCGCCAGGAACGACTCGGCGACGGCCGCCGGGACGGCGTCGAGCAGCAGCGTCGCCTGGAGCGCGACGGCGAGCCGCTCGACGAGGAGCCGTGCCACCGGCTCGAGGTCGTCCCGGCTGGTCAGCATCGCGGCGACGGCCTCGATCTCGTCGTCGAGCCGGGCGTCGGCGCCCCCGGCGGCACGGAGCTCCGCGATCAGCGCCTCGGTGGTGTCGGGCTCGCGACCGAGAGTCCGGAGGACGTCGAGGCACATCATGTTCGACGTGCCCTCCCAGATCGCGTTCAGCGGGGCCTCGCGGTAGAGACGCGCCATCGGCCCCTCCTCGATGAAGCCGTTCCCCCCGTGGCACTCGAGGAGCTCGGCGACCACGGCGACGACGCGTTTGCAGTTCCAGTACTTGGCCAGTGGCGCTCCGACGCGTGCGAGGAGCCGCTCGTGCTCGTCGCCGTCGGCGCGGTCCGTCGCGGCGGTGAACCGGAACCCAAGGAGCGCGGCCGCCTCCACCTCGAGCGCGGCGTCGGCGAGGATCGCCTCCATCATCGGCAGCTGCGCCAGCGGCCGGTCGAAGGCGAGCCGGTGCATCGTGTGGTGGAGCGTGTGCGTCAGCGCCTTGCGCATCAGACCCGCCGACCCGACGGCGAAGTCGAGCCTCGTGAGGTGCGCCGCCTCGAGGATCGCGCGGAGCCCGTGGCCGTCCTCGCCGACGAGCGTGCCGACGCACTCGACCAGCTCGATCTCGGACGAGGCGTTCGAGCGGTTGCCGGCCTTGTCCTTCAGCCGCTGGATGCGCATGCCGTTGCGCGAGC
>JAHWKB010000222.1 GCA_019348115.1 Actinomycetota bacterium
GACGCTCACGCGCGGGGCGACCTCGGCGACGTGGTCGATGCACGCCTTGATCACGTCCATGACCTCGTCCCACTCGCCCTCGACGTTGGTGAACATCGCGTTGGTCTCGTTCTTCAGGCCGCTCCGCCGGACGATGCGGACGCAGTCGCCGACGAGGTCGCCGACGGACTCGCCGGCGCCGAGCGGGGTGATGGAGAAGGCGGCGATCACGGGGTGTCCTGACGTCGAGGAGCCCCGAGCCTAGGACGGACACCTCACTCGGCGGTGACGGCCTCGAGCACGTCGAGCCGGGCGGCGCGCCACGCCGGGAACAGCGCCGCCACCGCGCCGGCGACGCCGGCGAGGGCCACGTAGACGGCGAGTCGGAGCACGGGGAAGACGACGCGGTCGATGCCCTCCTCCGCGAGCGCCCGCACGACCGCCCACCCGAAGAAGCTCCCGACGACGAGCCCCAGCAGCGCCCCGAACACGGACACGATCACGGCCTCGCCGAGGATCATCCGCCCGGCCTGGCCGCGGTCCATCCCGACGGCGCGGAGGAGGCCGATCTCGCGCGTGCGCTCGAACACGGCGAGCGCCAGCGTGTTCGCGATGCCGAGGAGCGCGACGAACAGCGCCAGCGCGAGGAGCACGAGGAAGATGTTGAGGATCGCATCGAGGGAGTCCTGCTGCGCCTGCCGGAACTCCGCCTGGTCCTGGACGCGCACGCCCGGGTGACGCCCGACGGCCGCGTCGATCGCCGCGCGGGCGGCGGCGACATCGTCCGCGGCGGTGACGTAGACCGCCACGGGCGGTGCCTCGAAGCCCGCGCCGGCCACGGCGTCCGCCCCCAGGAGGTAGCGGGAGCCGAGCAGCTGGGTGTCCTCGCCGGCGCTCCCCGCGACGCTCGTCTCGAGGCTGCTGCCGTCGGGGAACCGCACGGTCACGTCGTCGCCGAGCGCGACCACGCCGTCGTCGAGGAGGTCCTGGGCGACGAGCATCCCCCCGGACCGGAGCGCGTCGGCCTGGCCCTCCTCCCAGTCGACCCCGATGACCGCACCGACCGTGTCGGGGTCGAGGACGCTCATCGAGTGCACCTCCTCCGCCTCGTCGATCCACGGTGCGAAGCCGACGGGCGACACGACCGCCAGCTCGTCCTCGGCGCGCAGCTCGTCGACCAGCCGGCCCGTGAGGTTCTGGGTCGTGAGGCTGGTGGACTGGAGGATGAAGTCCGCCCGGAACTGCTCCGACAACGTGCCGGCTACGGCCCCCTGGACGGACGCGGTGAAGATCGTCACGAACGTGACGAGCGCCACGCCGATCATCAGCGCGGACGCCGTCGCGGCCGTCCGGCGCCGGTCGCGCCGGGCGTTGCGCTGCGCCAGCCGGCCGCTGAAGCCGAGCCGCGCCGCGACCGTGCCCAGGGCCGCCGCGACGGGGCCGGCGAACAAGGGCGCCGCGAGCGCCACGCCCAGGAGGGTCAGGAGCGCACCCGACCCGACGATGGCGAGCCGGTCGGCGCCGATGTCCGCGAGGAGGCCGACGAGGAGCACCACCATCCCGAGGACGGTCACGCCGGCGCCGGCACCGACGCGCCGTCCGAGGCGCTGCTCGGCACCACCGGACGCCCCGCGCATCGCCTCGAGCGGCGCGACCCGCGACGCCCGCACCGCGGCGACGAGTGACGACAGGAGCGTCACGGTCACGCCGACGACGTACGCGACGACGATCGTGCGCGGCAGCACGACGGTCCCGCTCGACGGCAGCGCGAACCCGATGGCGTCGAGGAGCGCCTGGACCCCGACCGCGAAGCCGATGCCCGCCACGATGCCGAGGGTGGACGCGACGACGCCCACGGCGAGCGCCTCGAGCAGCACGGCGAGCCGCACCTGTCGTGCGCTCGCCCCGAGGGCACGCAGGAGGGCGAACTCGCGTGAGCGTTGCGCGACGACGATCGAGAACGTGTTCGCGATGATGAACGCCCCGACGAACACGGCCACGCCGGCGAACGCGAGCAGCCCGGTCGTGAGGAAGCCGAGCGCCTCGCCGACCGCGGCCTTGCCGGAGTCGGCGACCTCCGCGGCGGTCTTCACCTCGTAGTCGTCGCCCACGGCGGCCGCGACGCGGTCCCGGAGCTCCTCCTGCCCGACGTCCTCCGCCGCGACCGCACCGATGCTCGTGTACTCCCCCTCCATCTCGAACAGCGCCTGGGCCGTCGCGACGTCGAAGGTCGCCATGGTCGCCCCGAGGAGGTTGTCGGACTCCCCGAACGAGGTCACGCCGACGATGTCGTAGGTCCGGGCCTCGCCGTCGACGAGCACGTCGACGCGGTCGCCGATGCCGCGCTCGAGGAGCTCGGCGGTCCCGCGGTCGACCGCCACCTCGGTCGGACGTTCCGGTGGTCGCCCCTCCGCGATGCTCACGGGGCTGAGCGGCGAGTAGGACGCGCCCAGCCGCGGCGGCCCCTCCGCGCCCACCGGCTCGCCCTCGTCGTCGAGGAACTGGGCGGTCCCCTCGACGTGGCCGAGCACGTCCGCGACGCCGTCCACGGCCCGGATCTCCTCCAGCACCGGGGCCGGGACCGCCGGCACCATCCCGGGCTGCTGGGCCAGGAGGTCGTCGATCGGCCGTGGCGCCTCGACGTAGACGTCCGCCCCGGACAGCGCCTCGTCGAACAGCCCGTCGAACGCGCCCTGGATGGAGTCGGTCAGGACGAACGTGCCCGCGAGGAACGTCACGCCGACGACGACGGCGAACCCGGTGAGGAGGAAGCGGAGCTTGTGGCCGAGGAGGCCCTTGAGCGCGACCCGGAGCACGTCACGCCTCCGTCGTGTGCACGACGTCGGTCTCGATCGACTTCATGCGGT
The DNA here is from genome assembly GCA_019348115.1 of Actinomycetota bacterium. GTDB lineage: Bacteria > Actinomycetota > Nitriliruptoria > Nitriliruptorales > Nitriliruptoraceae > JAHWJY01. The sequence goes on from JAHWKB010000222.1 coordinate 2,847, forward strand.
CGAGGACGGCGTCGGCGTCGGGATCGAGCATCTCGCTGACGATCCGCCCGTCGGCGAGGAAGACGATGCGGTCGGCGTAGCTCGCCGCAGCCGGGTCGTGGGTCACCATCACGATGGTCTGGCCGAACTCGTCCGCGGCCTGCCGGAGGAACGACAGCAGCTCGGCACCGCTGGTGGAGTCGAGCGCGCCCGTCGGCTCGTCCGCGAACACGACGGTCGGCCGCGACACGAGCGCCCGCGCGGCGGCGACGCGCTGCTGCTGACCGCCGGACAGCTGGGACGGCCGGTGGTCGAGGCGGTCGCCGAGCCCGAGCGTCGCGACGATGCGGTCGAACCACGCCCCGTCGACCGTGCGCCCCGCGAGGTCGAGCGGCAGCGTGATGTTCTCGCGGGCGTCCAGCGTGGGGACGAGGTTGTAGCTCTGGAAGATGAACCCGACCTCACGACGCCGGAGGTGGGTGAGCTCCTTGTCCCCCAGGTCCTCGAGCGCGGTGCCGCCGAGCTCCACCGACCCGCTGGTGAGGCGGTCGAGCCCCGCCAGGCAGTGGAGCAGGGTGGACTTCCCCGATCCGGACGGTCCCATGACGGCGAGGAACTGGCCGGTCGGCACGGTGAGGTCGACCGCGTCCAGGGCGAGGACGGCGGTGTCGCCCACCCCGTAGACGCGCGTCGCCGACCGCGTCACGACGGCGTCGGACGAAGGGGACGAGGGCGAGGAGGTCATGCGCTCCCTCGGGGTCGGCGGAGGCGAACGGCCATCATCGTGCACGGTGCGGCGCGGGACGAGGACCCGGGACGACCCCGACGCGGCCTGCCCCGACCGACGCGCCCCCCGGGGACTACCGTGGGGGCGTGGACACGCGCCGGCGCCTCGCTCTCCGGCCACCGCGGTGGTCGGTCCTCCTGCTGCTCTCGGCGCTCTGCACCACGCTCGTCGCCTCGGCTGCGGCGGCCGTGACCGACGCCGGCGACGCGAGCAGCGGCGGTGGGACGACGGTGGCGACCACGTCCATCGTCGGCGCCATCACCCCGGTCGTGGCCGACCACCTCAGGGACACCATCGCCGACGCCGCCGAGGCCGGGCACCAGGCGCTCCTGGTGACGCTCGACACGCCGGGCGGGCTGGTGTCCTCGATGCGTGTGATCGTGCAGGAGTTCCTCAACGCGCCGCTGCCGGTCATCGTCCACGTCGCCCCGAGCGGCGCCGACGCCGGCTCGGCGGGCACGTTCATCACGCTCTCGGCGCACGTCGCCGCGATGGCCCCCGCCACCACGATCGGTGCCGCGACCCCGGTCGACCTGGAGGGCGGCGAGGTCGGCGACAAGATCGT
>JAHWKB010000052.1 GCA_019348115.1 Actinomycetota bacterium
GACAGGCGTCGGTCGAGAGCCCCTCGACGTACGCGCCGGTCTGGTAGCGGAGGAAGGCGCTGCCGTGCCAGCCGGCCGAGGTGTACGTGAGGTCGCCGTCCGACGGGCTCCCGTCGCCCGTCTGCGGGTCGACCACCTCGAGCAGCTCCATGTCGGGGTAGGTGTGGAGTCCGGTCACCCCCTCGGCGCACTCGGCCCACATCGCGCGCGCCTCGGCGGGGGCCCACAGGGCCCGGACGCGGAGGTCCTGGCCGGCGCCGGCGGCGTGCCACGCGTCCCTGATCGAGGCGCGGGTCTCCTCGTCCGGCGGCGGGCCGACCACGATCACGGTGTCCACGCGGTCGCACGAGACGTCCGCGCTCTCGGTGATGACGGCGGCGAGCTCGACGGCCTCGCCGACCGGGACCGCGACGGCCGTCACCGGCAGGAGCGCGAAGGAGGCGAGGCTGCGGGACAGGTCGTCGCCGGCGCCGCGCGGGTGGAGCGCCAGCATCGAGGAGCCGAGCGCCAGGTGGTAGACGGCCCACCAGTCGAGGGTGGGTCCGGCCGGCACGGCGGAGACGAGGTAGTCGGTGTCGTTCAGGCCGAGCACGGACGCGGCGCGGGCGCCGGCGCGGTGGAGGCGGTCGAGGTCGCGCCGGGAGTAGGCGACGGCGAGGTCGGCGTCGGCCCCACCGCGGTGGACGTGGATCGGCTTGTACTCGGTGAGGATCGCGCGGCGCTCGCCGGACCGCCCCTCGCGGCGGATGCTCCGCGCGATGTCGAGGAGGGTGGAGCGGCTGGCATGGGCCTTGACCTGGTCCTCGGTCGGGCGCATGAGCAGGCCCGGCGCGCCGACCCCGCTGTCGCGGAGCAGGTCGATCTCACGGCTCGGCGGCAGCGTCATGAGGTCCTGTCGCGAGCCGAGCGACGCCGCGGCGACGCCGAGCTCGCCGGCGCGGCGGGACCACGTGGAGCTGAAGGCGACGGCCGCGGGCAGCCACGGTCCGAGGACGAGCTCCTCGACGCGGGCCTGCTCGGCGGGCCGACGGCGGTCCCACGGTGCGGTCACGGTTGTGGTCCTGTCGGCGGTCTGTCGCGGCGGCCGGAGCCTACCCACGCGACCGGCGCGACCCGCCGACCGCACGACGGGCCGTCGGGGCGGGACGGCGCGCGCTGAACGCGGAACGGGCGCCGCACCCCAGTGGCGCGACGCCCGTCCCCGAAGCCGCTCGGAACGATCCCTACCCCTTGCGGGACTTGATCTCCTCGACGAGCTTCGGGACGACGTCGTACAGGTCGCCCACGATGCCGAAGTCGACGATCGAGAAGATCGGCGCCTCGGCGTCCTTGTTGACCGCGACGATGTGCTGCGCCGTCTGCATGCCCGCCCGGTGCTGGATGGCGCCGGAGATGCCGCTCGCGATGTAGAGCGACGGCGAGATGGTGCGGCCGGTCTGGCCGATCTGGAACCGGTGGGGGTACCAGCCGGCGTCGGTGGCGGCACGGGACGCGCCCACGCCGGCGCCGAGCGTGTCGGCGAGCTCCTCCATGAGGCGGAAGCCCTCCTCGTCGCCGAGCCCACGACCACCGGAGACCACGATCGCGGCCTCACCGATGTCCGGACGGTCGCCGCCGGACTGGATCTCGACCGACGTGACCTTGGACTTCTGCGCCGCCTCCGAGAGCGAGACGTCGATGCTCACGACCTCGGCGGCACCGCCGCCCGACTCCTCGACCGGGAACGCGTTGGCGCCGATGGTCCAGATGGGGAACTTGCCCTCGGCCACGCGGCACTGGGTGATCGTGTCGCCACCGAAGACCTCCTTGGTGGCGACGACCTTGCCGTCCTCGATCTCGAGGTTCGTGGCGTCGGTGATGACGCCGGCGTCCACACGGATCGCGAGGCGCGCGGCGACGTCCTTGACGTGGTTGCTGGACGACGTGATCAGGCCGGCGACGTCGTTGTTGTCGATGATCTGCTGCAGCGCCTCGACCTGCGGGAGCGTGACGTAGCCGTGCGCGTCCTCGCTGTCCCACGTGTAGAGCTTGGTCGCGCCGTTGGCGCCGAGCACGTCGGCGTTGTCGGCACCGCCGGTGCCGAGCCAGACGGCGGCGACGTCGGCGCCGATGCCCTCCGCGACCGTGCGCGCGGCGTTCAGCAGCTGGAGGGAGACCTTGCGCGGCTTGCCCTCGCTGTGGTCGATCAGGACCAGGAGCTCACTCATGTTCTCGAACCCTTCGGAAGTGTGTGTGTCGTCGAACGGTGCAGCCGGTCACGCGCTCGTGTCGCCGTCAGCGGGGCGCTCAGATGAACTTCTTCTGCTCCATCCAGTCCGCGAGCTGGCTCGCGGCGGCGCCGGACCCGTCGTCCTCGACGATGGTCCCGGCCTCCTTGGGCGGACGCGGGGCGAACTCGATGAGCACGGCGTTGGCGTTGTCGAAGCCGACCTCGCCGGCGTCGCCGCCGATGTCGGAGAGCGACTTCTGGTTCAGCGGCTTGGACTTCGCGGCCATGATCCCCTTGAAGGAGGGGTAGCGCGGCTCGTTGATGGCCTCGACGACCGAGACGACGGCGGGGAGGGTCGACTCGACGACGTCCCAGCCCTCCTCGTGCTCGCGGTGGACGACGACCTTGTCGCCGTCGACCTCGAGCTTGCGCGCGTAGGTGAGCGACGGCAGACCGAGGATCTCGGCGACGGCCGCCGGCACGAGGCACGTGCGGGCGTCGGTGGACTGGTTGCCGAAGATGACGAGGTCGAACTCCTCGTTCTCGAGCGCCTTGGCGATGACGCGCGCGGTGCCGATGGCGTCGGAGCCGGCGATGGCGTCGTCGGTGATCTGCAGCCCCTCGTCGAGCCCGTAGGACAGCGCCTTGCGCACGATCGACTGCGCGTTGTCCGGCCCCATCAGCAGGACCTTCACCTCCGCGCCGGCGTTCTCCTTGAGACGGACGGCCTCCTCGATGGCGAACTCGTTGACCGGGCACAGCACGGCCTCGCCGGCGTCGCGGTCGACGGTCTTGTCGTTCGGGTCGATCTTCTTCTCGCCTGCCGTGTCGGGCACGCGCTTGACCGGGACGATGACCTTCATCGGTTCGGTTCCCTTCCTGGGGGTCGACGGCGCGTCGACGTCCGGGGGACGCGACGGGAGCGTGGGGAGACGGGAGCGAGGGCAGGGCTCCCGGGGACTCGACGACGATGCAACCTGTAGCAAGCACTCAAGGTCAAATCGCTGCGGTGTCCCTTCGACCGTAGAGTGCCGCCGTGCCTGCCGCCCCCCTCCCTCCGCTTCCCCGGTCCCCGTCCGGTCTCGTCCTGACCGGCGAGCGGACCTTGCCCGGCGTGCCCGAGGAGACCTACTGGTTCCAGCGGCACGTCGTCGCCTACCGGCTGGCCGCGGCACGGGTCCGCGGCGAGGTCGTGCTCGACGCGGGGTGTGGCGAGGGCTACGGCCTCGAGATGCTCGCCGAGGCCGGCGCGCGCCGGGTCATCGGGGTCGACCTCGAGCCCCAGGTCGTCGCGCACGTCGAGGCCACCTACGCGGCAAGGTCCCCCGTCATCGAGGCGCAGGCCGCGGAGCTGATGTCGCTCCCGCTCGCCGACGACGAGGTCGACGTGACCGTGTCGTTCCAGGTGATCGAGCACCTCCACGACATCCCCGGCTACCTCGCCTCCCTCCGGCGCGTGACCCGGCCCCAGGGCGACATCCTGATCGCCACGCCGAACCGGCTCACGTTCACCCCGGGCAGCGACACCCCGGTGAACCCGTTCCACACCCGCGAGTTCACGGCGGCCGAGCTCACCCACGAGCTCGAGCGGGCGGGGCTCCGCGTCGCGAGCGTGCTCGGCATCCACCACGGACGGCGGCTCCGCGCGATCGAGGCGGCCACGCGCCAACCGTTCACCGACCACCTGACGGCGAGCGCGCCCCACGGGTGGCCGGCGTGGCTGCGCACGCTCGTCCCGCGGATCGGGGCCGACTGGTTCGAGGTCCGCACCGACGACCTCGACGCCTCGCTCGACCTGCTCGCCGTCTGCCGCGTGCCGCGGGCGTGACGCACGGCGCTCCCGGCGAGGTCGCCTTCGTCCTGCACACGCACCTGCCGTACCTCAAGCACCACGGGACCTGGCCGGTCGGCGAGGAGTGGCTGTTCCAGGCGTGGGCGGAGTCGTGGCTGCCGGTCACGGCGATGCTGCTGCGACTCGCGGAGGACGGGCACCGCGACGTGCTGACGCTCGGCGTCACGCCGCTCGTGGCCGAGCAGGTGGCGGACCGGCGGCTGCGGAACGAGCTCGGCACGTGGGTCGGCGGGCAGATGTGGCGCGCCGAGGAGCAGCGCTGGCAGGGCTGGCACGCCGGCGAGGAGGTCGCCGCGCTCGCGACCTTCTACTGGCGCCACTACGCCGCCGTGCTCGCGACGCACGAGCAGGTCGAGGCGGCGGGCGGCCTCCTCGCCGTGTGGCGCGACCTCGCGGACCGGGGGGTCATCGAGCTCCTCGGCGGTCCGGCGACGCACCCGTACCTGCCGCTCCAGACCGACCCGGCGCTGATCGACGCGCAGCTCGCGTGCGGACTCGACGCCCAGGCGGCGTGGGCCGGCGCGCGCCCGCGCGGGATCTGGGCGCCCGAGTGCGGCTACCGGCCCGCCGGGCGCGTGGCCGACGCGACCGCCGCGCCCCTCCGGGTCGACCGCCTCGGCACCCCGACGCTCCCCCGGACGGGACCGGAGCTCCCCGGCCTCGAGGAGTTCTACGCGCGCGCCGGCGTGGACCACTTCCTCGTCGACGCCGCGACGCTCGTCCGCGCCGCCGGCGGCGGCGAGCGCGACTGGACCCGTCGCCCCGCGGTCCCCGATCCCGCCGCCGGCGACGCCTACGAGGTCGTCCACGACGGCGTGCTCGTCGGGGACTCGGACGTCGTCGCCTTCGCGCGCGACCTCTCGGTGGCGTACCGGGTGTGGTCGCCGACGAGCGGCTACCCCGGCGACCCCTGGTACCGCGACTACTACGCCCGCGGCGACTGGGGCATGCACCCGTCGTGGCGCGTGACGGACCACGAGCTGGGCCCGATGGAGAAGGCGGTCTACGAGCCGGCGCGGGCGGCGGCGCGCGTGGCGGACCACGTCGACGACCTCGCCGGCGTCCTGCACGAGGTGCTCGACCGGCGCCCCGGCGAGCTGGTCGTCGCCGCCTACGACACCGAGCTGTTCGGGCACTGGTGGTTCGAGGGCCCCGCGTGGCTGGAGGGGCTCCTGCGGCTCCTCGCGGACGATCCGACGCTCACCACCACGACGCTGGCGGCGCGGGTCGACCGTCACCCCCCGACCCGTCGCCTCGCCCTGCCGGAGTCGTCCTGGGGCTTCGCCAAGGGGCACGCCAGCTGGGTCACCCCGGAGACGCGCGCCATGTGGGTCGACCTCCGGCGCGCGGAGCAGCGCGCCCGCGAGGTCCTCGCCGCCACGGCCGGCGCCGGCGGGGACGGGACGCTCGCCGCCGGGCGCCGACAGCTCGCCCGCGAGCTGGCGCTCCTGACGTCGAGCGACTGGCCGTTCATGGTGACCCGCGGCAACGCCGCGGGCTACGGCTTCGAGCGCTTCGCGGGCCACCGCGCCGCCCTCGACCAGCTGGCCGATGCCGTGGAGCGCGACGACCCGGACCTCGCCGTCCTCGTCGCCGAGCTGGCGGGCCGGGACGACGCCCCGACCGATCCGACGCCGTTCGTCGACGCGCTGTCGGCGCCCTCGGTGCCCTGAGGCCGCCGCCTCAGCCGCAGCACCCGCCGGCGCACCCGTCCCCGCTCCCCGACGCGGCGTCGGGGCCGAGGAGCGCGCTCGTCGGCGTGCAGCAGGTCTCACCGCGGAGGGCCTCGCGCCCCTCCCTCACCGCGACGACGGCGATGACGAGCGCCGCGAGCGGGTCGGCCCAGGTCCAGCCGAGGGTCGCGTGGAGCAGCAGGCCGCCGAGGAGGACGGCGGAGAGCCAGGCGCAGAGCAGGGTCTGCTTGGAGTCGGCGACGACGCTGGCGGAGCCGAGCTCCCGCCCCGTCCGCCGCTCGAACCACGACAGGGCGGGCATCACGACGACCGAGACCGCGGCGAGCGCGATGCCGACCATCGACTCCTGCGGCTCGGCCACGCCGAGGAGCGACCGGCCGGCCTCGAAGGTGACGTAGGCGGCGAGCGCGAAGAACGAGAACGCGATCACGCGCATGGCCACCCGCTCGCGGCTCTCGTGGTCGCGGACCGCGAACTGCCAGGCGACCGCGGCGGCCGAGAGCACCTCGACGACGCTGTCCAGCCCGAACCCGATCAGGGCCGCCGACGAGGCGGCGACCCCGGCCGTGATGGCGATGACCGCCTCGGCGACGTTGTAGGTGATCGTCGCGGCGACGACCAGGCGGACGCGCCGTCGCAGCGTCGCCGTCCGCGGGTCGACCGGCGCCTCGGTGATGCTCATCGGTCCGTCTCCACCATGCGCGGAACGGTACAGCGGGCGGCCGGGGGTCACGCGCCGCCCCCATGCCGCGCGGGTCCCGTGCCGGCTCAGTCCGGGACGCGGACCTGCCGGGCGGAGCCCTTCCCGTACGGCGCCACGGTGAGGTCGCCCGACGGGATCGTCACCGTCCCGCCGTCCGAGAGGAAGCGGACGGCCGCACCGTCGGGCCGGAACGACGCCGGGTGGATCTCGATGTCGCCGCCCTTCGGGTGCCGCAGCCGGAGGGAGGCGGGCAGGTCGTCGCCGACGACCTCGAAGCCGCGCGAGACGAGCAGGCGGAGCGCGGAGTCCGCGCCGTCCGCCTCGGCCAGGAGCGCGAAAGCGTCCGGCCCGTCCGGCGCCGTCACCCACGCCACGACCCCCCTCGCCTCGAGGAGGCCCAGGAGGTCGAGCACGTCGTCCTCGGTCACGCGGTCGTCCTCCCGTCAGGTGCTCTCGAGCCTAGGACCGCCCGACGTCGCGGCCGGCCAGGCGGCCCCGTGGCGTGCCTCCCCGTACGCTCGCTCCATGCGGTCGCTCCTCAGGCGGGTCGTGCTGGTCGGGACCTCGGCGGTGCTGGCGGTCACGGCGCTCGTCGCCCTCTTCGCGTGGCTCGCGCTGACCATCCAGTGGCGCGTGCCCGACCCCGGTGCGCTCTCGGGTCCCACCGAGATGCAATCGCGCGACGGGACGGTGATCGCTCGCTTCACCTCCGAGGTGGACCGGCGGATCATCCCCTTCGAGGCGATGAGCCCCGACCTCGTCGCGGCCGTGGTCGCCAACGAGGACCAGCGCTTCTACGAGCACGACGGGGTCGACCCGTTCTCGCTCCTCCGGGCGATCGTCATGAACGTCCGGACGGGCGGGATCTCCCAGGGCGGGTCGACGCTCACGCAGCAGTACGTGAAGAACGCCTTCGTCGGCTCCGACCGGACGTTCCTCCGCAAGATGCGCGAAGCCGTGATCTCGATCCAGCTCGAGCGCGACCTCGAGAAGGAGCAGATCCTCGAGCGCTACCTCAACACGGTCTACTTCGGGGAGGGCGCCTACGGCGCCGAGGCGGCGGCCCTCACCTACTTCGGGATGCCCGCCTCGGAGCTCGACGTGGCTCGCGGGGCGCTCCTCGCCCAGCTGCTCCCGGCCCCGTCGACGCGCAACCCCCGGGCTGATCCCGATGGGGCCGACCGGCGGGCGGACGCGATCGTCCGGAAGATGGAGGCGCTGGGGTCGATCAGCTCCAGCGAGGCAGCCGCGGCGGTGGCCCAGGACGTCGAGATCATGCCGCGGCAGCGCGAGGCCTTCCAGGCGCCGTACTTCGTCGAGTACGTCCGCAAGCAGCTCGAGGAGGCCTACGGGCGGCAGATGGTGATGACCGGGGCGCTGACGGTCCGGACGACGATCTCGCTGCCGGCGCAGCGCCACCTCGACGAGGCGGTCGAGAACCAGCTCCTGTCGAAGGACCCCGGTGAGGTGCGCGCCGGCGCGGTCGCGATCGACCCGCGTACGGGGCACATCCTCGCCATCCACGGCGGCCCGGACTTCGCGGCCCAGCAGCTCGACCTCGCGACCCAGGGGCGCCGCCAGAACGGGTCGACGTTCAAGCCGATCGCGTTCATCGCCGCGCTCGAGGAGGGCGTGGACCCCATGGCGCGGTACCCCTCGCCGGGACGCACGACGATCACCGCCGACAACTGTGACGCCTACGAGGGCGAGCCTCGTGCGGTCGGCGGCGGACCCGGGGGCCGGCTGCCCCTGCGCGAGGCGCTGACGCGCTCGGTCAACACGGTCTTCATCCGGGTTGGCTGCGACCTCGGTCCCGAACGCATCATCGAGCAGGGCCTGCGTATGGGCGTGCGCAACCGCATCGACCCGTTCGTGTCCGTGGCCCTCGGCGGCTCGACCAACGGGGCGTCGGTCCTCGACATGGCCTCCGCCTTCGGGACCATCGCCAACGACGGCGTCTACTGCGCCGCCCGGTCGGTGATCTCGGTCACGGGGCCGGACGGCGAGGCGCTGCCGCTCCCGCGCGAGGTGACCATCGTCCCTGGCATGGACCCACGACCGCGCTCCCTCACCTCGGTCGAGCTCGAGGCCCGACCGGCGGACCTCGCCGAGCGCGATGGCGACGGCTGCGTGGGCGCGGTCGACGCGGACATCGCCCGGACGACGACGCAGGCGCTGAAGGAGGTCGTCGCCCGCACCACCGGACAGCGCGCCCAGATCGGTCGGCCGCAGGCCGGCAAGACCGGGACGACGAACGACGAGAAGGACGCGTGGTTCGTGGGCTACACCCCCGACCTGTCGCTCGCGGTGTGGGTCGGGGAGCCCGGGACCGGCGGCGAGTCGGTCGACCCGATGCGGAACGTCGCCGGCTTCCGACGCGTCCAGGGCGGCACCATCCCCGCGCTCATCTGGAAGGACGCCGCGGAGGATCTCCTCGCCGACGTCCCGCCGAGCGACTTCCTCCTCCCCGGCGAGCTGACGCCCGAGGACGACGTCGCGAGGCCCGCCCCCGCGCGCGATCGCACCCGCGAGGACGCCGGCGACGACGGCGGCCCCGACGACATCCCGACGGAGGACACCGGTGGTGGCACGGAGCCCGACGAGGAACCCACCGACGACCGGACCGACCCGTCCGACGACGGCGGGGACGGCGACGGTGGCGGAGGCGGTGACGATCCCGACGGCGGCGGGGACGGCGGGGGTGGCGGCGACGACGATGACGACTGCCTGATCGTCATCGGCGACTGCTGACCGTCGGGAGGCGACGGCGCGCTACCCGATCGAGCGCTTCTCGGTCGGCACGGCCCAGCGGTCGACGACCTCCAGGAGCTCCGGCACGTCGATCGGCTTCGTGAGGTAGTCCACCGCGCCGGCGGCCCGCAGCTGCTGAATGCGCTCGGGGAAGGCGTCGGCGCTGAGGGCCACGACGGGGATCCGGGACAGCACCGGGTCCCGCACGATCCGCTCGAGCGCCGTGGCCCCGTCCATCCCCGGCAGGCCGAGGTCGAGGAGCACGAGGTCGGGGAGCTGTTCGCGCAGCAGCGCCAGACCGACGGTGGCGTCCGGGGCGATGGTCAGCTCGATGCCCCGACGCCGGAGGAGGATCAGTCGGAGGAGCTCGGCGTTGTCCGGATCATCCTCGATGTAGACCACCCGTGGCACCGCCGACGGCGCCATGACCGGTCCCTGCGGCGGCCGCTCCTCCGCCGCCACCGTCGGGGTGCTCTCCGCTGCCGGGGGACAGACGGGGAGCTGGACGGTGAACGAGCTCCCCGTGCCGACGGTGCTGGCGACCGCCAGGGTCCCGCCCATCGCCTCGACGAGCTGCCTCGACAGCGTGAGTCCGAGCCCGGTCCCCTGGATCTCGCGGTCCGCAGCGTCGAGACGTTCGAAGGGGCGGAAGAGCTTCTCGAGGTCCTGCCGTGCGATCCCGAGGCCGGTGTCGCGGACCTCGACGCCGACCTGGTCGCCGTGGCGACGCACGAGCACGTCCACGGTCCCGCCTGGACGGTTGTACTTGATCGCGTTGGACAGGAGGTTGATGAGCACCTGGCGGAGACGCTGCCGGTCCCCGGTCACGTGCAGGTCGTCCCTGCGCGTCTCGAGACGGACCGTGATGTCGTGCTCCACGGCCAGGGGGCGGACGAGGTCGATCGACTCGGCGACGACCGCCTCGACCGGGACCGCGTCGAGCTGGAGGTCGAGCCGACCGGTCTCGATCCGGCTGATGTCGAGCACCTCGTCGATCAGTCCCAGGAGGTGGCGCCCGGACCGCAGGATCGCGGCCACCGAACGACGCGCTTCCCGGCTGAGGTCGTCGTCGAGCTCCAGGAGCTGGCCGAACCCCAGGATGGCGTTCAGGGGCGTGCGCAGCTCGTGGCTCGTGCGGGACAGGAACTCGTCCTTGGCGCGGTTCGCGGCCTCCGCCTGCTGTTTGGCGACGGCGAGTTCGTACCGTTCGCGCTCCACCCGCACGCGGAACTGGTCGAAGACCGCCGGCACCAGCAGGAACGGGAGGGCGTACGGGGCCGTGACCACCAGCACGGCGGCGAGGATGCCGGTGCTGCCGATGCCGAGATCGACGAGGTGGGCGGGGACCTCGTCGTGCAGGACGTCGCGACGGGAGCGCCCCGACAGGCGTGCGAGCACACCGTCCAGCGCGACCGAGTTGATCCCGACCAGTACGACGGCGGCACCGAGTCCGGCGAGGAGGTCGGCCGGAGTGGCATCGAAGCCGCCCCCGGTCAGCAGCCGGTACAGGAGCGATGCTGCCGCCATGCCGGTCGTCCGCGAGGCGAGGTTGAAGCGGATCTTCTGCCACTCGCCCCCGCGCACCAGGTGGGGGCTCGACGACAGGTCCGACAGGACCGCGACGGCGATCGCCCACGGAGGCGTCAGGAACAGCACGGCGAGCATGCTCCCGAGCTCCTCCAGGCTGATCTGGCGACGCCCGCCGCCCGCGATCGGCACGGACGTGCTGACCCGGTTCGCGACGACCGTCACCGCCAGCACGGCGAGCACGACGACCGGCCGCGGCTGTCGCCCGGTCGAGCCCACGGCCACGGCCGCACCGCCGACGACCGCCGCCGCCCACACCCACGTCCGCACGTAGGGACCCAGACGGTCCGGGACGGGGTCCACGCTCGGCGCGTCGGAGCGTGCTGCGGGCTCCACGGTCGCTCCTGCTCGGGCTACGGAGGATAGGTGCCCGGCCGTCGCCCGGCCGGCGTCTCCGGCGCGGACGCGGCGGACGGCGCCGGCGGTGCCAGCGGCAGGCCGGCTACTCCTCGGGCTCGGCCTCGAGCGCCTCGCAGTTGCGCAGCATGCGCTCGCAGAGGAGCTGCGCCGGCGCGGAGCCCTGCCGCTCCCCCGCCGACGAGCCGAACGGGCGGTACTCGGTCGTGTAGACCCCGACGACGAGCCCGCGCGGGTCGACGATCGGGGCCCCGCGGAGGAAGTCGATGTGCGGTAGGTCGGTCACGAGCACGGTGACGTCGGTGTAGGCGACCTGCCCCGCGACCTGCACGGTGTTGAGCGTCGGGGTGACGCCGGCGGCGATCAGCCGCTCGCCGACGCCAAGCGCCTCCCCGCTGGGCCGCCAGGCGAGGAGCGGGACCTCGCCGATGTCGGCCCGGATCAGCGCGAGGTCGCGGCCCGCGTCCCACGAGTGGACGATCCCGCGCGCGGTGCCGCGGGGCGTGATGACCTCGACCTCGCCGACGACGCCTCCCGGCGCGTCCGGGTCGGCGATCAGCGAGTGGACCGTCGCGATGAACGTGGTCCCGCGATCGGAGGCGACGGCGAACCCGGTGGCGAAGCGCTCCTCCCGTGGTCCGCTCGGTGGCGGAGAAGGCGGGGGCGACGGCGACGGCGACGTCGCGGGGTCCTGCTGCGGCTCGTCCGTCGCCGTCGGCTCGCCGGGCTCGGTCGTCTCCTGGGCGAAGACGGCACCGTCGGCCTCGCCGCCACCCGCCGGCGCCTGCTGCTGGCCCTGGCTGGACGTGCCGGTGACGGCGCGAAGCGCGACGACCCCGGAGGTCGTGACGTCCTCGAACGGGAACTCGCGCGTCAGCGCCTCGCGGACGGACTCGACCTCGTCCTCGATCTCCGCCAGCGCCTCCTCGCGGGCGCGCTCGACGTCCTGCACCGCACCGCGCAGCTCCGCCCGGCTCGACCGGGTCTCCTCCTCGAGCCCGCTCACCTGCTGGCCGTAGTAGACGGCGGCGAGGGAGCCGGCGAGGACCGAGCCGGCGAGCCCGACGATCAGGAACATCGGCAGCGTCCACCAGCCGAGACGCTCGCGTGCGCCCGGGAGGCGCTCACGCCAGGAGGCGTCGTCGTTCGACAACCTGTCGCCTCCGGGATCCGTGGGCAGCGTCGCCGGAGTCTAGGGCCACGACGGTGACGGGCCGCCGGACCGGCGCCCGGCGGCCGCTGGGTAGGCTCCGTAGCCATGCGTGTCCTGATGCTGTCCTGGGAGTACCCGCCGCGCGTCGTCGGTGGGCTCGGCCGGCACGTCGCCGCGCTGTCACGGACGCTGGCCGCCGAGGGCCACGAGGTCCACGTCATCACGCGCGACCACCCGAGCGCGAGGTCTGCTCCGCAGCTGCTCGACCGCGACTCCGACGCGCCGCTCGACGAGTGGCTCGAGAACGTGCACGTCGTGCGGGTGCCCGAGGCCCCTCCGGTCATCCCCTTCAACGACCTCATCCCCTGGGTCCTCGCGTTCAACAACCGCGTCCAGGCGGCCGCGGCGCGGCTCGTGCAGGAGTACGACATCGACGTCGTGCACGCGCACGACTGGCTCGTCGCGTACGCCGCCGCCGGCGTCAAGGACGCCTTCGGCATCCCGCTCGTCGCCACCATCCACGCGACCGAGTACGGCCGGCACCAGGGGTACCTGCCCGGCCCGATGAACAAGCTGATCCACCAGGTCGAGTGGTGGCTCACCTACGAGGCCCGCCGCGTCATCACCTGCTCGAAGTACATGCGTCAGCAGTGCCGCGACATCTTCCTCCTGCCGGCCGACAAGGTCGACGTCGTCCCGAACGCCGTCGCGGTGCGCGACTTCGCGCTCCCCGAGGACGAGGTCGCCGCGTTCCGCCGCACGCTCGTCGGGCCGCGGACGAAGATGGTGCTGTTCGCCGGCCGGCTCGAGTACGAGAAGGGGATCCAGACCGTCCTCGAGGCGCTCGAGCAGGTCCGCGCGGCGGTCGGGCCGGTCAAGTTCTTCATCGCCGGCACCGGCACCTACAGCGACGAGCTGCGGCGCAAGGTCCGCGACCTCAAGCTCCGCAACC
>JAHWKB010000053.1 GCA_019348115.1 Actinomycetota bacterium
GCGGCGTCGTCGGCCTCGTCGGTGTCGTCGGTGAGGTCGTCGTCGGTGTCCGCGGTGTCGTCGGTGAGGTCGTCGTCGGTCTCCGCGGTGTCGTCGGTGGAGGTCGTCTCCTCCTCGAGGTCGTCGCCCACCGGTGCGACCTCGACCGTGTCCGGGCCGGCGGGGAGCTGGGTGGCGGTGACGCCGCCGCCCACGGCAGCCGCAGCGACGGCGCCGCCGAGGCCGATCTTCGCTGCGGCCGAGAGGCCGGCGAGCTTGGTGATGAGAGCGATGCGCATCTGGGAGAACCTCCGTGTCGGTAGCCCGGCCCTCTGCCGGTCGGCAGAGCCGTGGGCGTTGCTCGCTGCCGTCGCCGGCAGGTCGCCCTTGTCGATGGAGAGGTGGCCGCTCAACATCGCTGAAAGCTCGGGGCTCGCACGGTGCTGCGCCCGGCCCGCCAGGTGGCGGAGGTCCCGGGTGAACGCGGCGAGGTCGGGCTCGTCGAAGGGTGATCGGTCCATCTCGTCCCCGAGATCGCCGGCGGAGCTCACGGGGATACTCCCGGGTCGACGAGCGAGCCCCGCAGTGCGGCCAACGCGCGGTGCTGGAGGATCTTGACCGCCCCGACGGACCGGCCTGTCACCGCTGCGGTGTCCTTCAGCGACAGGTCGGCCACGATCCGCAGCAGGACGACCTCGCGCTGGTCGACGGTCAACCCGGCCAGGAGCGTCCGGATGCGGTCGTCGCCCAGCGAGGCCAAGGCCTCCTCCGCGGTGTCCCCGCCCGCGGCGTCGATGCCGGGGGTGAGGCGCACCTCCCGCACCCGGCGCGAGGCCCGCCGGCGTTCGTCGAGCAGTCGGCGCCGCGCGATCGTGAACACCCACGCGCGGAAGCCCGACTCGTCGCCCGTGAACCGCGGGAGGTCGCGGAACACCTGCAGGAACGTCTCGCTCGTGACGTCGTCGGGGTCGGCGGCCCCCCGCAGGCGCGCGAAGGTCACGACCGGCCCCTTCAGGTCCTCGTAGAGGCGGGCGACCGCCCAGGCCTCGCCCGTCTGGGCGGCCACGAGCACGTCGTCGAACGGGGGACCGGACACACCCGACACGTCGGCCTCCGCGCCCCGGGACTGAACGTCCGTCGGACACGCTCGACGAACTGCACCGGGAGGTAGCGTTCGGGAGGGCGGACGATCAGGAGCCGGCGGTGTCGGGGAACACGTCGCACGGCCCCGTCGCGTTCCTCGGCCTCGGGGCCAGGGGCGGACCGACGGCCGCGCACCTGGCGTCGCATCGCGAGACCCTCTGGAACCGCACGTCGAGCGTGGCGGAGGCCCACGCGGAGCGGCACGGCTCGCGCGCGGCCGAGCTCGCCGACGTCGCCGGCGCGGACGTCCTCGTCACGTGCGTCTCGCGGACCGTCGACGTGGTCGACCTCGCGCGGCAGCTGTGGGCACCGGTGCGCCGCCAGGTCGCCGAGCTCCTCGCCGTGGCGCTCCGCGAGCTCGGTCCGGACGTCGGCCACACCGCCGCGCTGCAGCTCGTCGAGCGCTGGGCCGGGACGGAGATCCGCTGATGGACCTCGAGCGCTGGGTCGTCCTGGCCTCCTGGACCAGCACCCTGCTGTTCGTCGCGCTCGCGTTCATCGCCCTCCGCATCCGCCGACGACAGGGCGACCGCGCATCCCGGTGGCTCGTGGCCGCGTTCGGGGCGCTGTCCGCGGGCCTGCTGGTGTCCAGGCTCGGGCTCAACCAGCGGATCCCGGGCCTCCAGCTCGTCGTGGTCCTCGCCATCGCCCTGTTCCCCTACCTCCTGCTGCGGTTCGTGTCCGCGTTCTCGCGGATGCACCCCGTCCTGCGCGTCGGCCCCGCGGTGGCGCTGGGCGCCTTCGCGGTGTGGACGCCGTTCGTGCTGCCCCTGTCCGAGGAGGGTCGGTCGCCGACGCAGATCGCCTGGCTCGTGGTCCTGCTCGCCCTCTTCATCGGCATCAGCCTCATCGTCGCCGTCCGCCTGTGGCGCGCGGGCAGGGACGAGCCGACGATCGCCCGCCGGCGGATGCGCACGCTCGGGGTCGCCACGCTCGTGCTCTCGCTCGCCTTGCTCCTCGCTGGGCTCGGCGCCGGCCGGCCCGGGTTCTCGCTGGTGATCCAGCTCACCGCGATCGCCTCCACGCTGATGTTCGCGGCCGCCTTCGTCCCGCCCGCGCTCCTGCGTGCCTCCTGGCGTGCCACGGAGGAGGACGAGCTCTACCGCGCCGCGCTCCGGCTCATGGCCACGACGTCGGACGAGGAGGTCGCGGAGGTCCTCCTCCCGCACGTGACGCGCGTCGTCGGGGGTCGCGGCTCCAGCCTCGAGTCCGTCGCGGGGACCCTGCTCGGCAGCTACGGCGACCAGCGGGAGGGCGAGCCGCTCGACGTCACGCTGACACGGACCCGCCTCCGGGTCTGGGTGTCCCCGTTCACGCCGTTCTTCGGGGAGGAGGAGGGGAAGCTCCTGCTGCGGCTGGGGCTCCTGGCGGACCTCGCACTGGACCGCGCCGCGCTCCTCGCGCGTGAGCAGGAGGCCCGCAGCGAGACCGAGGCCGTCAACGCCGAGCTCGAGGCCTTCGTCTACTCGGCCTCGCACGACCTCAAGACGCCGCTCGTCACGATCCTCGGCTTCCTCGACGTCCTCGGCGACGACCGGATGGCGCTGACCGACGAGGACGCCCGGTTCTACCTCGGACGCATGCGGGCCAACGCGCTGTACATGCAGGACCTGATCGCCGACCTCCTCGAGCTGTCCCGCATCGGACGGGTGGAGACGACGGTCGCTCCCGTCGACCTCGGCGAGCTGCTGGCCGAGGTCGAGGAGGGCGTGCTCGCCACCCATCCCGGCGTGCGGATCGTGGTGGCCGGCCCCCTCCCGACCATCTGCGTCAACCGCACGCGTGCCCGGCAGCTCCTGGCCAACCTGGTCGAGAACTCGGCGCGCTACGGCGGCCGGGCGGACGTCACCGTCACCGTGCGCGCCGAGCTGCGCGACGAACGCCTCGAGCTCCACGTCGTCGACGACGGCAAGGGCGTCCCCCCCGAGCACCGTGAGCGGGTCTTCGGCGTCTTCGAGCGGCTGTCGAACGCCGAGGGCGGCACCGGCATCGGGCTCGCGATCTGCCGCAAGATCGTCGCCGAGCTGGGGGGCGACATCGGGTTCGTGGACCGCGACCGCGGCGCGGACGTCCGCATCGCCCTGCCCCGAGGGGTCGTCCTCGACCGCGCCGACGCGGAGGTCTCCGGCGCGTGACCGCGGCTCGGACGGCCGCGAGGGCACGCCCGGGACGGACTAGGATGGTCGCCGTCGCGACCGGCACGGACACGGAGGGCACGATGGAGGCCTGGCAGCTGATCCTCGGGGGCTTCTTCGTCCTCCTCCCCGTCGTCCTCATGCTCGACTACTGGGGCGACGAGCGGCTCACCTTCCGTGGCCGCCCGATCGAGCGCGACTGGCGGCGTCAGGGGATCCCCGAGGCCGCCGTGGACGCCCCGCACGAGGACTCCCACAGCCACTAGCCCGACCGACCGCCGTCCCGCGAGCGCTGGAGGGTCCATGGCGACGAGCGGCAGGCTCGCCATCGAGGACCTCCCCTCCGGGGCCCCCGCGAGCGTCGTGATCGTCGACGACGAGGCCGACCTGCGTCTCCTCATCCGGCTCGGGCTCCAGGGGCGGGACGACTTCCGGGTGGTCGGTGAGGGCGCGGACGGCAACGACGCCATCGCGCTCGCGGAGCTCCACGAGCCCGACGTGGTGCTGCTCGACCTCAACATGCCCGAGCTCGACGGCCGCGAAGCGATCGTCCCCATCCTCGTCCGTTCGCCGCGCAGCATGGTCGTCGTGCTCTCAGCCCTCCGCGCCGAGGCCGAGGCCGAACGACTGTTCGAACAGGGGGCGTTCGCCTTCATCGAGAAGGGCGCGTTGGTGGGCTCGCTGGCCGACGACCTCGCCGCCCTCCTCGACGAGTTCCGGCGCGCGCTGCGGGGCGAGACCGTGGTCGCGGGCCACCCGGCGGTCCGGCTCGCGCCCGACGCGCGTCGGCTCGAGGGCGACCAGGGCTGATCCCGCGGCGGTCGAGGCAGCCGTGCCGGCGTGCGCCGAGACCTGAGTCGATCCGACGCAGGTTCCTTGCGTTCCGACGTCGTCGAGAACTTGCGGTCCCGTGCGCGCGCGTTACCTTCGACGCCGAGAGCACCAGACCCCGATCACCAGGAGAAGCGCAGATGTCGAAGGCCGTAGGCATCGACCTCGGAACGACCAACTCGGTCGTCTCGGTCCTCGAGGGTGGAGAGCCGACCGTCATCGCCAACGCCGAGGGCGCCCGCACCACCCCCTCGGTGGTCGCGTTCTCCAAGTCCGGCGAGGTCCTCGTCGGTGAGGTCGCCAAGCGACAGGCGGTGACCAACGCCGACCGCACCATCCGCTCCGTCAAGCGCCACATCGGCACGGACTGGAAGACCCCGGACATCGACGGCAAGGCGTACACGCCCCAGGAGATCTCCGCCCGCATCCTGATGAAGCTCAAGCGGGACGCCGAGGCCTACCTCGGCGAGGACGTCAACCAGGCCGTCATCACCGTCCCCGCGTACTTCGACGACGCCCAGCGCCAGGCCACCAAGGAAGCGGGCGAGATCGCGGGACTCGAGGTCCTGCGCCTCGTCGCCGAGCCGACGGCCGCCGCGCTCGCGTACGGCCTCGACAAGGAGGGCGAGCAGACCATCCTCGTCTTCGACCTCGGCGGGGGGACCTTCGACGTCTCCGTCCTCGAGATCGACGAGGGCGTCTTCGACGTCAAGGCCACCCACGGCGACAGCCAGCTCGGTGGTGACGACTGGGACCAGGTCCTCATCGACTGGATGGTGAAGACGTTCAAGGACAACCACGGCGTCGACCTGTCCACCGACAAGATGGCCATCCAGCGCCTCAAGGAGGCCGCCGAGAAGGCCAAGATCGACCTCTCGCAGGCCACCGAGACCACCATCAACCTGCCGTTCCTCACCGCGACCGACGCCGGCCCGCTCCACTTCGAGGAGACCCTCTCGCGCGCCCGGTTCAACGAGCTCACGAGCCACCTGCTCGACAAGCTCCGTGGGCCCTTCAACGACGCGATCCGCGACTCCGGCGTCAAGGTCGGCGAGCTCGACCACGTGATCCTCGTCGGCGGCTCGACCCGCATCCCCGCCGTCCAGGACCTCGTCAAGGAGCTGACCGGCGGCAAGGAGCCCAACAAGGGCGTCAACCCCGACGAGGTCGTCGCCATCGGTGCGGCGCTGCAGGCAGGTGTCCTCAAGGGCGACGTCAAGGACGTCCTCCTCCTCGACGTGACCCCGCTGTCGCTCGGGATCGAGACCAAGGGCGGCGTGACCCACAAGCTCATCGAGCGCAACACCACCATCCCCACCAAGCGCTCCGAGGTGTTCACCACCGCGGACGACAACCAGCCCTCCGTCGAGATCCACGTCCTCCAGGGCGAGCGCGAGATGTCGAGCGACAACAAGACGCTGGGCAAGTTCATGCTCACCGAGATCCCGCCGGCGCCACGCGGCATGCCCCAGATCGAGGTCACCTTCGACATCGACGCCAACGGCATCGTCCACGTGTCCGCCAAGGACCTCGGCACCGGCAAGGAGCAGTCGATGACGATCACCGGCGGCTCGGCGCTGCCGAAGGACGACATCGAGCAGATGATCAAGGACGCCGAGGCGCACGCCGCCGAGGACGCCAAGCGGCGCGAGCAGGCCGAGATCCGCAACCAGGCCGACAACCTCGTCTACCAGACCGACAAGACCCTGAAGGAGCACGGCGAGAAGCTCGACGAGGCCACCCGCGCCGAGATCGAGCAGGCCCTCACCGACCTGAAGGAAGCCCTGAAGGGCGACGACGTCGATGACATCAAGGCCAAGGTCGAGGCGCTCGGGCAGAAGTCGCAGGCGCTCGCGCAGGCGATCTACTCGGCGAGCGAGGCCGAGGCGGCCGCCGGGGCGGCACCCGGCGACGCGGCGCCGGCCGGTGACGACGACGTGGTCGACGCCGAGGTGGTCGACGAGGGTGACGACCAGGAGGCCGCCGGCTGAGACCTCACGAGACCTCCTCCTTCTCCCGGCGGGAGAGGGAGGGAAGAGAAGGAGCCCGACCCGTACCTGGAAGGGGGTACTGCTGATGAACGAGATGATGACGAAGACGAACCGGTGGGATCCCGTGCGGGATGTCGCCGGGTTGCAGGACGAGGTGGAGCGGATGTTCCGCCAGGCGTTCGGGACCCGTGGTGACGGGCCCGCGTCGGCCGGGGCGTGGAGCCCCGCCCTCGACGTCGAGGAGACGGAGGACACCTTCGTCCTCCACGTCGAACTCCCCGGCGTGAACGCCGACGACGTCGAGGTCTCCCTCGAGGCCGACGTCCTCACCATCGCCGGTGAACGCGCCTTCTACGACGAGAAGGCCACCGACGGCTTCCGGCGCATCGAGCGCCGCTTCGGCCGCTTCCACCGCGCCGTCCGGCTCCCGGACCGCGTCGCCATCGACGGGGTCACTGCGGACTACCGCGACGGGCTCTTGACGGTGACGGTGCCGAAGGCCGAGGAGGCGAAGCCGCGTCGCATCCCCGTCAACGCGTCGTGAACCCCCCGCCGGTCGGGGTGGGTCGGGGCGTCCCTGCGGGGACTCCGAACACACAGTCGCCCCTACGGGACACCCCTCCCCACCCCGACCGGCTCGCTCTCCGGTTCCAGGGGAGCTGACGCAGGCAGATGAAGTAGATGAAGGAAGAGGACCGGATGACGGAGCGGGACGAGGAGCTGGCAGAGGACGTCGTGGGGATCGAGAGCGACCCGACGGCGGAGGACGGTCCCTCCGACGAGGAGCTGGTCGGAGGGCCGGTGTCGACGGATGACGGGCCCGCGCCTGGTGCCGATGCTGCGGACGAGGCCTCCGAGCTGCAGGAGCCCGAAGAGGAGGCGGTGGACTGGGGGGTGCTGGCCGAACAGGATCCGCGGTCGCCGGGGGAGCTCCTGGCGGAGCTGACGGAGGCGGAGGCGCGCCGGGACGAGTACCTCGAGGACGTGCGCCGAGCCCGCGCCGAGTTCGAGAACTACCGCAAGCGCGTTCTGCGCGAGGGGACGGCCCAGCGCGACCAGGGACGCGCCGACGTGGTCGCGCGCCTCCTCGACGTGCTCGACGACTTCGACCGCACCCTCGCGGCCGCCGGCGAGAACGCCGACGACGGCTTCGTCAAGGGCGTCTCGCTCGTCCGCGAGAAGCTCGTCGGCACGCTCCGCGACCTCGGTCTCACCCGGATCGACGAGGTCGGCGTGCCGTTCGACCCCAACCGCCACGAGGCGGTCCAGCAGGTCGAGGCCGAGGAGCCCGTCGACGGGCCGACGGTCGCGGAGCTCTTCCGACCCGGCTACGAGCTCGGCGGCCGGGTCCTCCGACCGGCGATGGTCGTCGTCCAGCAGTGATGCAGCACCAGCACAGGAGGTGACCCTTGGCACCGCAGCGTGAGTGGCTCGACAAGGACTACTACGCGGTGCTCGGCGTGCCCAAGGACGCCTCGGCGGACGACATCAAGAAGGCGTACCGCAAGCTCGCGCGCGCCAACCACCCCGACTCCAAGCCCGACGACCCCGCCGCCGAGCAGCGCTTCAAGGAGGTCGGTGAGGCCTACGCGATCCTCGGCGACGAGGAGAAGCGCCGGGAGTACGACGAGATCCGCAAGCTGGCCGCCACCGGTGGCGGGTTCGGCGGCGGCGGCTTCGGCGGTGCCGGGTTCGAGGACGGCGACCTCGGCGACGTGCTCCGCACGATCTTCGGCCAGGCCGGTGGTGGCCGCGGCGGGAGCCCGTTCGGTGGCGGGTTCGGCGGGGGCCGCGCCGCACGTCCCCGCAAGGGACGGGACCTCACCGCCGACGTCCACCTGTCGTTCCAGGACGCGCTCGCCGGCGTGAAGACCAAGCTGCGGATCTCCGGCGACGGGCCGTGCGGCACCTGCAACGGCGTCGGCGCCGCGCCGGGGACCGCACCGCACACCTGCGCCACCTGCGGCGGCGCGGGGCAGGTCACGGTGGACCAGGGCATGTTCTCGATCGCCAACACCTGTCCGGCGTGCGGCGGCCGGGGGCAGGTCATCGACACGCCCTGCCCGACCTGCGCCGGAACCGGACGCGTCACCAAGCCACGCGACCTCACCGTCCGGCTCCCCGCCGGCGTCAAGGACGGGGCCACGATCCGGGTCGCCGGTCGCGGTGGGCCGGGCGCGAACGGTGGTCCCGCCGGCGACGTGCTCGTCAAGGTCCACGTGGAGCCCGACCGGATCTTCGGGCGCCGCGGCGACGACGTGACCGTCGACGTGCCCGTGACCTACGCGGAGGCGGCGCTGGGCACGAAGCTCAAGGTCCCGACGCCCGACGGCGAGACCACCATGATCCGGATCCCGTCCGGCACCGCGAGCGGTCGGACGTTCCGCGTCCGGGGCAAGGGCGCACCGCGCGGCAACGGCCGGGCCGGCGACCTCCTCGTGACGGTCCGCGTCCGTGTGCCGCAGAAGCTCAGCCGCGACCAGAAGAAGCTCATCGAGCAGCTCGCTCAGCTCGAGGACACGAGCGACCGTGACGCGCTGCTCTTCGACCGCGTGAGCTGAGGGGACCTCCATGGCCGACCAGACCTTCGAGGCGACCTTCGTCGAGGACTACGACGCGCCGGTCTACGTCATCTCGATCGCGGCCGAGCTCGCGGACATGCACCCTCAGACCCTCCGCGCCTACGAGCGCAAGGGGCTGATCGAGCCGTCGCGCACCGAGGGCAACACCCGGCGCTACTCGCGGCGCGACGTCGACAAGCTCAAGTTCATCCAGCGGCTCACCCAGGAGGAGGGGCTCAACATCGCCGGCGTCCGAGCCGTGCTCGAGATGGGGCAGAAGCTCGACAACGCCCGCAAGCGCATCGGCGAGCTCGAGGACATGGTCCGCCACCTCGCGAGCCGCCTCGAGACCGACGTCGAGGCGGCCCACAAGAGCCACCGCTTCGAGATCATCCCCGCCCCGGGGCGGTCGATGGAGGTGCACGAGCGCCTCCGCCGGCGACCCCCGAAGCAGAACGCCAGTTGAGCAGCGTCGAAGACGATCTCACGCCCAGCTGACCGACAGCAACCCCCGAAGCACCTTCCGGAGGACCACATGGACCTCGACCGCCTGACCTCGAAGAGCACCGAGGCGCTCCAGAGCGCCGCGGGGCTCGCCAAGGACCGCTCCCACCCCGAGGTGGCGCCCGCCCACCTGCTGACGGCGCTGTTGTCCCAGGCCGACGGGGTCGTGCTGCCGCTCGTCCAGCGCATCGGCGTCGCGCCGGCGAGCCTCCGCACGGCCGCGAACGAGCTCCTCGCCCAGCTCCCCGCCGCCTACGGCGCCTCCGGCGAGGTGCGGTTCTCGCCGGCGATGGCGACCGTCCTCGACGCCGCCACCGCCGTCGCCGGCGACCTCGGCGACGACTACGTCTCGACCGAGCACCTGCTCCTCGCGCTCGCCGACGCGAAGGACCGCGCCGGCACGCTCCTCCGGGAGCAGGGGATCACCCGGGACGCCGTCCTCGCCGCCCTCCGTGACGTCCGCGGCGCCCAGCGCGTCACCTCCAAGGACCCGGAGGCCACCTACGAGGCGCTCGAGAAGTACGCCCGCGACCTCACGGCCCTCGCACGGGACGGCAAGCTCGACCCGGTCATCGGCCGGGACGAGGAGATCCGCCGCGTCATCCAGGTCCTCGTCCGTCGCAGCAAGAACAACCCGGTGCTCATCGGCGAGCCGGGCGTCGGCAAGACCGCGATCGTCGAGGGCCTCGCGCGCCGCATCGTCGAGGGCGACGTCCCGACCCTGCTCGTCGACAAGCGGCTCGTCGAGCTCGACCTCTCGGCGATGGTCGCCGGCGCGAAGTACCGGGGCGAGTTCGAGGAGCGCCTGAAGGCGGTCCTGAAGGAGATCGAGGCCAGCGACGGCCAGATCATCACCTTCATCGACGAGCTCCACACGATGGTCGGTGCCGGCGGCGCCGAGGGCGCGATGGACGCCGCGAACATGCTCAAGCCCATGCTCGCGCGCGGCCAGCTGCGCATGATCGGGGCGACGACCCTCGCCGAGTACCGCAACATCGAGAAGGACGCCGCCCTCGAGCGCCGCTTCCAGCCCGTGCACGTCGGCGAACCCTCGGCCGCCGACACCATCGGCATCCTGCGCGGCCTCAAGGAGCGCTACGAGGTCCACCACGGGGTGCGCATCACCGACGACGCCCTCATCGCCGCCGCGACCCTCTCGTCGCGCTACATCACCGACCGGTTCCTGCCGGACAAGGCCATCGACCTGCTCGACGAGGCCGCCGCCCGTCTGCGCATCGCGCTGGCGTCCAGCCCCCCGGAGATCGACGAGGTCGAGCGCCGCATCCGCCAGCTCGAGATCGAGCGGGTGTCACTGGCCAAGGAGGAGACCGACACGGGCCGCGCGCGCCTGGCCGACCTCGACCGCGAGCTCGCCGAGCTGCACGAGCGGATGGACGGGATGCAGGCGCAGTGGCAGCAGGAGAAGGGGATCATCGAGCAGTTCCAGACCGCCAAGGAGGAGCTCGAGCGGGCCCGCGAGCAGGCCGCCATCGCCGAGCGCGAGGGCGACCTCGAGAAGGCCGCCGAGCTCCGCTACGGCCGCGCGGTCGAGCTGCAGAAGGAGCTCGATGCGGCTCAGGAGCGGCTCGACGCCCTCCGCGCCGAGGGCAACATGCTGCTCGAGGAGGAGGTCACCGAGACCGAGATCGCCGAGGTCGTCGCCAAGTGGACCGGGATCCCGGTGACCAAGCTCGTCCAGTCCGAGATGGACAAGCTCGTCGCGCTCGAGGACCACCTGCACGAGCGGGTCATCGGCCAGGACGAGGCCGTCTCGGCCGTCGCGAACGCGGTCCGCCGGTCCCGATCGGGCATCGCCGACCCGGATCGCCCCGTCGGCTCGTTCCTGTTCCTCGGCCCCACCGGCGTCGGCAAGACCGAGCTCGCGCGCACCCTCGCCGCCTTCCTGTTCGACGACGAGCGGGCGCTCCTGCGGCTCGACATGGGCGAGTACCAGGAGAAGCACACCGTCGCCCGGCTCATCGGGGCGCCCCCGGGCTACGTCGGCTACGACGAGGGCGGCCAGCTCACCGAGCAGGTCCGCCGCCGGCCCTACTCGGTGATCCTGTTCGACGAGGTCGAGAAGGCCCACCCGGACGTCTTCAACGTGCTGCTCCAGATGCTCGACGACGGCCGGCTGACCGACGGGCAGGGCCGGACGGTCGACTTCCGCAACACCGTCGTGATCATGACGTCGAACCTCGGCTCGTCGCACATCCTCGACGTGACGGCGACGGAGGACGAGATCCGCGACCGGGTCATGGCGGACGTGCGGAGCTACTTCCGTCCCGAGTTCGTGAACCGCCTGGACGAGATCGTCATCTTCTCGCGGCTCACGCGCCAGGAGCTCGCGTCCATCGTCGACATCCAGCTCGAGCGACTGCGGTCCCGTCTCGCCGAGCGTGACATCGCGCTGAAGCCGTCCGACGACGCGCTCGCGTGGCTCGCCGACCGCGGGTTCGACCCGGTCTACGGGGCGCGTCCGCTCAAGCGCGTCATCCGCAAGGAGCTCGAGGACCAGCTCGCCCGGGCCATGCTCGCCGGCGAGGTCGCCGACGGCGCGACGGTGGAGGTGGGCGTCGCCGACGCCGGCGACGCCCTCACCATCCGCGCCGCCTGACCCTCAGGCAGGTGCGGCGCCGGGCGACGGCGCGGCCGGAGCGGTGGTGTGCCGGCTCTCCCGGATCCCCAGCGCCGTGCCGACCGCGACGCCGATGGCGCCGATGGTGACGGCACCCACGTAGCCCGGCTTGTTCGTCATGAGCGCGACGATCGCGACATCGATGCCGGCGAGCACCCACGTGGTGAGCGTCAGCTTGCGGTCGGCGAGCGAGGCGAGGAACTCCGGCGTCGCCGGCCCGGACGGCGCGGCCTCGACCGTCTCCTGGAGACGCCGCACCGCCGGGTCGACGATCGCGCCGGCGAGTGCGCCGGCCGACGCGAACAGGATCAGCGAGATGACCGGCCACCCGGCGCCCCACCAGCTGCCGGCGAAGGCGAGGTAGAGGGCCGGCACCAGCACGAGGACGGCGATGGGCATCATCGCCCGGTTCATGGTGGCGAGGTACTGCACATGTGCCCGCACGCCGTCGACCGTCCGGGAGCGCCGCAGCAGCGCGACGGCGACGTGCTCCCACGCGGTCGCGCCGACGAGGACGATGGCGAAGATGATGTGAAGGAAGAGCGCGGTGCCGTAGAGCGTCATGCGGAGAACCCCCTGGTCGCGTGCGGCCCACCCCTGGGCCGACCCCGCGGGAACTGTCCCACAGCATCGTCGGTCTGTCTCGTGTTGCGGTGGAACGAGCGCACGCCGGCGAGCGCCGAGCGGCCGGGTCCCCGTGACGATGCCGGGGCCCTCCCTGCCCTACCGTCAGCGGTAGGAGACAGGACGGAGGACACGTGGGGCAGGTCGATGCGGTCGTCGTCGGCGCGGGACCGAACGGGCTCGCCGCCGCCATCGCCATCGCCCGGGAGGGGTTCTCCGTGACCGTCCTCGAGGCCGAGGACGTGATCGGCGGCGGGACGCGCACCGAGGAGCTCACGGTGCCGGGCGTGCTGCACGACATCTGCTCGGCCATCCACCCGCTCGGGGTCGGCTCACCCTTCCTCTCCGAGCTCCCGCTCGACGAGCACGGCCTCGCGTGGGCCCACCCCGAGATCGGGGTCGCGCATCCCCTGGACGACGGGTCCGCGGGCGTCGTGATGCACTCGCTCGACGAGACGGTCCGCCTCCTCGGGGAGGACGGCGACGCGTGGCGTCGGAGCTTCGCCTGGGGGGTCGAGCGGTTCGCCCCCCTCATGGACGACCTGCTGCGCCCGCTCCTGCGCATCCCCCGACACCCGCTCGCGCTCGCGCCGGTCGGCCTCCAAGCCCTCCTCCCGGCGAGCGTCATGGCGAAGCGCTTCCGGACCGAGGCCGGAAGGGCGCTCTTCGGCGGCATCGCCGCGCACGCCATCCTGCCGTTCGAGGCCCCCCTCACCGCCGCCTTCGGGATGATGCTCACCATCGCGGGACACGCGGCCGGCTGGCCGGTGGCGGTCGGCGGATCGCGCGCGATCACGGACGCGATGGCGAGCTACCTCCGCTCCCTCGGTGGCGAGA
>JAHWKB010000054.1 GCA_019348115.1 Actinomycetota bacterium
AGCGCCGGACGTGGTCGCTGCCGGGCCCGTCGACGTTGACGGCGTCGCCCCAGGGCGTGGCGTACTCGTCGGTGAAGTACGGGCCGAAGTCCCGGAGGTGGTTGCCCTCGGGGCCGTAGTGGTTGTAGACGACGTCGAGCACCACGGCGATGCCGGCGGCGTGCGCCGCGTCGACGAGCCGGCGGAGGCCCTCCGGCCCGCCGTAGCTGTCCTGCACGGCGTACGGCAGCACGCCGTCGTAGCCCCAGTTGCGGGCACCCGGGAACTGCCACACCGGCATCAGCTCGATCGTGGTGACGCCGAGCTCGCGGAGGTCCGGGAGGCGCGGGACGATCGCGTCGAAGGTCCCGTCGGGGGTGAACGTGCCGACGTGCAGCTCGTAGAGCACCTGGTCGCGGAGCAGCGGCGGCCGCCAACCGTCGTCGGTCCAGTCGAAGGCCCCCGGGTCGTCGACCGCGGACGGGCCGTGCAGCCCGTCCGGCTGGTGGCGGCTGGCCGGGTCGGCGCGCTCCACCGGCTCCTCGCCCTCCGTCCGGAGCCGGTAGCGGTAGCGGGTGCCGACGGGCGCGTCCTCCGTCACGGCGAGGTGGTAGCCGTCGCCGTCGCCGCTCATCGGGACGGGCTCGCGGCCCTCGAGGAGCAGCTCCACCGAGGCGGCGGCCGGCGCCCACACGAGGAAGGACGTGCGCCCGTCCGGGCGCACGTCTGCACCGAGCCGTGTGCGGTCCTCCACTGGTCCCCTGCCTCCGTCGGTGCAGAGGGTGCGGGCCGGGGCTGCCGCGCGCAGGGCGTCGGCCGACCGTTCGTCCCCTGTCGTGACGGAAACCGGGGTTCCTACGCCGGCAGGGCCACCCCCAGGGACGCCGCCAGGGCGTCGAGCTCCTCGACCCAACGCTGGGCGTGCGCGTCCCCCCGCGCGGCGCGCTCGACGAGGACGGGGCGGTGCTCGGACACGGCGCGGTAGCAGACGAGCTGCGCGCCCCCGAGGTCGACGTCGAACGGCAGCTCGCCGGCGACGGTGATGAGCTCGTCCATCCGGCGGAAGAACGACTCCTCCTCGGCGTCGAACTGGTCGAACACCGTGGGGTCGTCGAGCTGCTCGGCGATCCGCTCCGCGGTCCGGGCGACGCTGCGGTCCAGCGCGTGGGCGAGCCCCTCGGCGTCGAGCTCGAGCCCGAGCCGGTCCGCCTCGTCGATGAGGGAGCGGATGCGGACGGCGTCGATGTCGCCGAAGAGGTCGCGCAGCTCCGCGTTCACGACGACCTCGGCGGCGTTGCGGAGCGGCCGCGGGATCCCGGTGGCGAGATCCGCGAGGAAGCGCAGCATCGGCGCACGGCTGCGGTAGATGTTCCGGTAGGCCGCCTCGACGTCGCGCATGCTGGTGTCGAGCACGGTGCGGAGGATGCGGCCCTGCTCGTCGCGGAAGAGGTCGCGCAGCGAGTACGCGTGGCCGCCGAAGTGCTCGTCGAGCGTCCGGATGAGCTCGGGCACGTCGGCCTTCGCGAACGCGTCCTCGAGCTCCGAGGTCGTGGCCACGAACGCCGCCTCGTCGTCGACCGGTCGCACACCGCAGGCGAAGTTGTGGTCGCCGAGGTGGACGACGCCGTACTCGAAGAAGCCCGACTCACGGGTCAGGGCCGAGCGCAGCCGCACCTTGCCGTAGGCCATCTTGGCGCGTCCCGCCTCGGCGAGGCGCTCCTCGACACGGTGGACCTCGTAGCAGCCGAGGGTCTCGCGGGAGCCGTGCCGGCCGAAGAGCCCGGCGATGGCGAAGTGGGCGGCCACCTTCTCGAGGCCGGCGACGGCCGGCGCCACCAGCGCCTCGAAGACGGTGCGGCCGTCCTCGTACTGCGCGACGTTGCTGGGTGCCGTCTCGAGCCGGTCGAGGAAGGTGCCGGTGAGATCACGCGCCCCGAGGTGGTCACCGGCGAGCTGGAGGGCGCGTGCCGCGTACGCGAGCACCTGGACGGTCTCGATGCGGGACAGCTCGTCGAAGAACCAGCCGCAGCTCGTGTACATCAGGAGCGCGTGGCGCTGCATCTCCAGGAGCGACAGCGCCCGGACCTGCTCCTCCGCATCGAGGGGGTGGGCCGCGTGGCGCTCGAGGAACGCGTCGATGCTCGCGTCCGAGCGGTCGAGGACGACCTGGATGTAGTCGTCCCGTGCCGCCCACGGGTCGCGGAGGAGCTGCCGGCCCGTGTCCTCGTAGCGCGGCGCGAGCTCGTCGCGGAGCCAGTCGAGCGCCTCGCGGAGGGGCTGTCGCCAGGCCTGGCTGTAGCCGGCCCCCTCGCCGTCGCTGCATCCGCAGTCGGCACGCCAGCGCTCGACGCCGTGGGCGCACGACCACGACGACGGCGACACGATCTCGGCCTCGTCCGTCGGTGGGAAGCGCTCGAGGTAGGCGGCGTAGTTCGTGAGCGTGACCGACGGGTCCGCATCGAGGATGTCGAGCGCCTTGGCCAGGGCCATCTCGCCGTGGCGGTGGTGGTGTCCGTACGACTCGCCGTCGGTGGCGATGTTCACGAGCTGCGGGCCCGGCGCGTCCTCCCGGAAGCCGGTGAGGAGGCGTGCGGCGAAGGTGTCACCGGACTCGAGGAGACCCTCGAACGCGACGGCCTGCGACACCGGCCCGTCGTAGAAGAAGACGTCGATCGAGCGTCCGGACGGCAGCGGCACCCGGTACGGCCGGGTGGGGTCGACGCGGCCCCCGCTCACGTCGGTCCACTCCCCGCCGCGGCGGCGGGTCCGCGACGCCTGGAAGGGGGACAGCACGGTGAACCGCACGCCCTCGGCGGCGAGCAGCTCGAGGCTGTCGACGTCGGCGGCCGCCTCCGCGAGCCACATGCCCTCGGGGTCACGACCGAAGCGCGAGCGGAAGTCCGCGAGCCCCCAGCGGACCTGGGTGCGGCGGTCGCGCTCGTTGGCGAGCGGCATGATGATGTGGTTGTAGACCTGCGCGAGCGCGGAGCCGTGCCCGTGGAAGCGGTTCTGGCTCTCCTTGTCCGCCTCGAGCACGCCGGCGTAGGCGTCGGGGGCGGCGTCGCGCATCCACGTCAGCAGGGTCGGCCCGAGGTTGAAGCTGATCCGGGCGTAGTTGTTGACGAGCGCGGTGATGCGCCCCTTCCCGTCGAGGATGCGGGCCGTCGTGTTCGGCGCGTAGCACTCCTCGGTGATGCGCTCGTTCCAGTCGTGGTACGGCCACGCCGACTCCTGGTGCTCGACGAGCTCCAGCCAGGGGTTCTCCCGGGGGGGCTGGTAGAAGTGCCCGTGCACGCAGATGAAGCGGTCCACGTCGGCTCCCTGCGGCTCGGCGGGGTCTCGACCGAAAAGGGGTCAGGAGGTCCGCGGAGGGTACCTCCGCGACCCGTCCCGTCGGCTGGGCGCGGGACGGGTGCAGCGGGTGGTCGCGCACCGCACGGACCCCGGGAGGAACGGATGACCGAGACCGCCGACGACGCCACGCCGTCCGAGCTCATCGACGCTCACATCGCCGCGCTGGGCGACTGGCGCGGGGAGACGCTCGCGCGCGTCCGGAACCTGATCCACGAGGCCGAGCCCGACGTGGTCGAGACGGTGAAGTGGCGCAAGCCCTCGAACCCCGGTGGCGTACCCGTCTGGGAGCTCGCCGGGATCGTCTGCACCGGCGAGACCTACGAGGGCAAGGTGAAGCTCACGTTCGCGCAGGGTGCGGCACTGGACGACCCGGCCGGCGTGTTCAACGCCAGCCTCACGGCCGGCACGAGGCGTGCGATCGACCTCCGCGAGGGCGACGAGCTGGACGAGGACGCCTTCAAACGACTCGTCAGCGCCGCGGCCGCGCACAACGCGGCCCGGTGACCCTCCAGCGGCGCACCCTCGCGCTCGTCGTCAGGGTGCGAGGGCGATGACGTCACCCTCGATGGCCAGGCTGACGGCGACGGGAGCGTTGCGGAGCCCGGCCTCGATGGTGTCGAGCTCCTCGTCGGTGCGTGCGGGATCGTGATGGAACAGCAGCAGCGACCGCACGTCGCAGGCGCCGGCGAGCCCGACCGCGTAGTCGATGGAACTGTGACCGAAATCGGCCCGCGACGGGAACTCGTCGGCGGTGTACTGCGCGTCGTGGATCAGCAGGTCGACGCCGGACACCAGCTCGCGGGCAGCAGGGTGGTAGGGACCGAAGCCGTCCGGCCCTGGACCGAGCCCCACGGGGTGGTGATCGGACAGATAGGCGAAGGTGGCCGTGGCATCGCTGATCCGGTAGCCGAACGTCCGTCCCCCCTTGTGTGGGATCTCGCGAGCCAGGACCTCGAAGCCCTCGATCGACCGCCTGCCCTCGTCGAGGGCATGGAACCGCCACGTCCCCCGCAGCTGGTCGGGACCGATCGGGAAGTGCGGCGGCGACATGCCGCGCGCGAGCACGCCTGCAGGGTCGTCCCCCTGCGCCGGGAGGTGGAGGTCGACCCGCGCGTCGGGGCGGTCGCCGGCTCGGAAGAACGGGAGGCCCTGGGTGTGGTCCCAGTGCAGGTGGCCGAGGAGGATCGATCCCTCGAAGGGCCGGCCACGGAGCAGTTCCGTCACCCGGCGCAGCCCCGTCCCGGCGTCGAGCAGCAGCGTTGGACGTGCGCCATCGTGCGCCACGGCCACGCACGACGTGTGACCGCCGTAGCGGACGAACTCGGGACCGGGTGCAGGGGTCGATCCCCGGGACCCGCAGATGTGGACCTGCAGTCTGCGTTCCGTCCTCGCGTGCGCCGGCGGCGGCGTCGGGCCTCGCGCCGGCCCGTCGTGGTCAGGAGGGGGCCGGCTCCCGGCGGTGCCCCGTGGCGAGCTGCGCCAGGGCGTCCCGATCGACCTGCGCCGCCTCCGCCACCGCGACCTTACAGGGGGTCACCGCCCGCAAGGTCGAGGTCCGGAGGCCGCCCTCCAGGAGCGCGCGCTCGCCGACGATCGCGCCCGGGCCGATCTGGGCGAGCACGTCGCCGTCGACCTCGACCTCGAGCACGCCGTCGAGCAGCAGGTAGATGTCCTCGCCTGCCGACCCCTGGGTCGTGAGGAGCTCCCCTTCGGCGAGGCGGTCGATGCGCGGTGAGGTACCGGACCGCATGATGGTGAGCGACAGCTGGCGCTCGAGGGCGGTCTCGACCTCCGTGATCAGGGCGGGGGTGTCCACATCACCCCACGGGCTGTTGTCGCCGAAGTGCTCGCGCGACCACGTCGAGAAGTCGGTGATCCCGCTCTTGGCCGTGAGTTGCCCGTCGTCGCCGTAGATCCAGTGGCGGGGGAAGGGGCTGGCGCCCCGGACCTCCTGCTCGACGCGGCCGTCCGCGTGGATGGTGAGGGACAGCGTGGTCCAGGCCGTCGGCGGCGTGACGCGCACGAACGGCGGCCCGCTGACGCGACGCGGCATCGGGGCGCCGGTGCGCCCACCGGACGTCTGCTCGAAGCGGACCCAGCCGTCGCCCACCTCCGGCTCCGGCCGCAGGTCGGGGAACGCGACCGGCTGGAAGGCGAAGACCTTGCGCGAGCCCAGGTGGACGTCGGTCGTCGAGATGTAGCTGCGGCCGAGGTGTTCGTGACCGGTGATGCGCCCGTCGTCGTCCACCTCGATGGCGGCACGCAGGAGGTTCGCGAAGCGGAACCGACCCTCGTCGTTGAGCTGTTGCAGGTCGTGCACACGGTCCGGGGGCGGGTCGTCGTAGTGCCCGATCCCGGCATCCATCGGGATCCGCATGTGCCCGCTGATGGCCTCCGACGGGATCCACGAGATGGAGAAGACCTTCGCCTCGATGCGCATGCGTTGCTCCTGTGCCTCGGTCCCGTGATTGTTCGCGTCCACCGCCAGGATGTCGGTGGTGCCTTCGGGCCGATCCGGGGTGGGGTCAGCACCACCGCCGGAGCCGGCCGGAGGGTCACGTCGTCGGCACGGGCTCGTCGTCGCGGGCGGCGACGACCGGGATACGCCCCTCGAGCCGGGTGCCCTGGCCGGGGGACGAGACGATCGACACGCTGCCGCCGAGGGCGTCCAGGCGGTCACGCATGTTCTGGAGTCCCGCCCCGGTCCCGGTCGCCGTGACATCGAAGCCGGAGCCGTCGTCGACGACAGCGAACCGGAGCACGCCGTCCTGTTCCGACAGCTCCAACCGGACGCTGTTCGCATCCGCGTACTTGGCGACGTTCTGGAGCGCCTCGAGGCAGCAGAAGTACACCGCCGCCTCGATGTCCTGTCCGTACCGGTCGAGCGCCCCGCTCTCGACCGTGACCGGGAGGTGGAACCGCTCCGCGCGCGATCCGAGCGCCGCCGTGAGCCCCCGCTCCGCGAGGAGCGGTGGGTAGATGCCGTGCGCGAGCTCACGCAGCGTCTTGACGGCCTCCTCCGCCTCGTCGGCGAGCTGCCCGAGGAGCTCCTCGACGTCGCGACCCATCTGGACCATCCGCTGGGCGAGCCCGAGCTTGACCCGCAGCGACACGAGCTGCTGCTGGGCGCCGTCGTGGAGGTTGCGCTCCAGTCGCCGCCGGGCCTCGTCCTGCGCCGTGATGACGCGCTGCCGGGACTCGGTCAGCTGCGCGACGTGCTCGAGGAGCTCGGCGGTGAGCCGCACGTTCCGCAACAGCAGCCCTGCCTGCCCGGCGAGGCTCGAGATGAGCCGCTGGTCGACCGGCGCGAGCGAGCCGTCCCCGGGGAGGGTCAGTGCCAGGGCACCCAGCAGCTCGCCGTCGTGGCGCACCGGCACGGCGACGGACGCCGGGAGCGCGGGCAGCTCGTCCCCGGCGAGCGGGAGGGCCCGCGCGGGGACGCCGCCCTCGGGCCACGAGGCCGCCGGGCGGAGCTCATCGCCGATCCGGAGCCAGATGTCCGACCGGCGCGCCGCCGTGCCCTCGCCGAGGACCCTGGCCAGCCGCGCCAGCTTGTCCTCGGTCTCGGTCTCCTCCCCCACCTGGGTCGAGAAGTCCGCGAGGGTCTCGAGGGGGGTCGCACGGCGCCCGTAGACGAGCCGGTCGGCGAGGCGCTTGACCCGTTCGCGCGCGGGCTCGAACGCGATCGCGACGAGACCGGTCGCGATGACCGAGAGCGCGAGGTTGTCGTTCTGGGCGCCCACCAGCCGTCCGACGCCGACGACGACCCCCACGTACACGAGCGTCACGAGGCCGGCGAGACTCGTGTAGGTCAGCGCCCGCGTGATGATCCGGTCGATGCCCCAGAGCCGGAAGCGGACGACGCCGGCGAACAGCGCCAGCGGGATGATGGCGAAGACCGGTTGGAACACCCGGAACAGCTCGACCGGGATGATGGCGAGGGACCGGCCGCCGTACACCTCGAACGCGGAGGCGGTCGACCCCCTCGCGACGACGTAGACGCCGAGCAGCAGCGCGGGCGCGAGGGCCCAGAACATCGTCCGTGCCTGGGCCCGCTCCGCGGTGCCCGAGGCCCGGACCAGTCGGTAGCCCTGCGCCGCGACCCCGACGGCCGGCGTCAGCAGCCCGAACACGAGCAGCACCGCGAGCGTGCGAGAGGTCCCGCTGATGCGGGAGGCGGCCACGCCGACGACCACGCTCCCGATCGCGTAGAGACCGGCGAGCCGCGCCGGCGACCAGCGCGGCACGAGCCGGCCGTCGGGGAACACCAGGAGGGCGGCCATGTAGGCGCCGGCCGCGACGACGTGGAAGGCCACGTTGCTGGCCTGGTCCAGGAAGGAGCCCCGCAGCTGTTCGTAGACCGTGTACGCCTGGAGGTTGAAGACGGCCGCCGTCCCGACGAGCGCGACGACCAGGAGTCGGGCCGTCCGCTCCCGCGGACGTAGCCACAGGAGGAACCCGGCCAGCGCCAGGTTGACGAGGCTGAACGTGTAGTCGAGGGCGATCCCCCACGCGGGCTCGGTCCCGTGGCTCGCGTCGGCCACCGCGCCGAACCGGGGAGCGAGCGCCCCGCCGGTGAACGCGAGCTCGTGGAGGCGGTCGTGGAACCCGAGCGGCAGCGCCAGCGCCGCGGCGAGCCCGGCGACGATCGCCGTCAGCGCGTAGGCGGCGTAGACCGTCAAGCCGACCGCGAAGGCCCAGTCCGTCGGGCGCCAGGAGGCGAGGCCGGACGGCGCGCCGCCGACCGGAGCGCTCGCTCCGGCCGGCGGGTCCATGACCCCGGTCGCACTCGTCGCGGACGTGATCCCCTACGCCTCCTCGACGACGACGGTGCCGACCATGTGCGGGTGGACCAGGCACGCGTAGGAGTACCGGCCCGGCTCGGTGAACGTCACGCTGTACGTGCCGTCGAAGAACATCCCCGAGGACAGGAACGACTGGCCGTCCCAGGTGCCGGCGTCGACGGCGACGGGTCCCTCCGGCGGACCCCCCGGGGGCGCACCGCCCTCCTCGGTCTCGCTCTCCTGGGCGTCCGGACCTTCGCTCTCGCCCTCCCCGCCCTCGCCCGGCGGCGGTCCCTCGGCGGCCGGGTGGCCGGGCCCACCGCGGGGCTGCAGCGCGTCCGGGCTGAAGATGACCGTGCCGTCGTCCTCGATCGAGAGCTGGGTGAAGTAGTCCGGGACGTTGAAGCTCACGGTGTGCCCGCCCACGAACGACCACGTGACGACCTCGCCGACCTCCACCGTGTTCTCCTTGGGGATGAACTCATCGATGAAGGCGTGGATCTTCGCCGGCTCCTCCGAACCCCAACCGGCGAACGGCTTCCGGACCTCCGTCCCGAAGATCGTGGCCGTCTCGACGGACCGCGCCTGCGCCAGTGCCTCGGCGAGCGGCGCGGTCGCCGCCTCGATCTCGGCGAGCGCCTGTCGGGCGACCTCCGCCTCCGAGGGGATCTCCTCGTCCGCGCCGACCACCGTGATGGTCCCCGCCTGGAAGGGGCCGTGGACGTTGCAGTAGTACGCGTAGGTGCCGGGCTCGATGTCGTCGGCGAGGGGGACCACGAAGGTGTTGCCCTGCTCGCCCGTGTACGGGATGAACCCGGAGTTGTAGTACGACTGCCGACCGTTGAAGGCAGGCTGCTCCTGCTGCTCGTCGGTGCACGGCTGCATCGGGTCCTCGGGGGGCGCCCCCTCGTCGAGGTAGCACGGCTGACCGACGTTCTGGTTCACCGGCCCGCCCTCGAGCGTGTCGGGGAGCATGTACGGGAGCTTCGCCGCCGCCGCCTCGAACTGCTCGAAGACCTCCGGCGGGATCTGGTCCTCGGGGAGCTCGGCGTACTCCTCGATCAGTGGCGAGATGACCGCCATCATCTCGTCGACCATGGTGCCCATGGTCACGGAGTGCGGCTCGCCGGTCCACTCCTGGCGGAACGTCACGGTGTCGCCGGGGCGCAGCGTCACGTCCCGCGGGAAGTACGCGAGGAACGACGCCGCGAACTCGTCGTGCACGTAGTCGACGAGCACCTCGCGCGACTGCGCACCCCCGGCGTCGCCCCCACACGCCACCCCCACGGCGGCGATGGCACCGGCCGCCGCCACGACCACGATCCGTCCCTGCATCCTGCGCTCCCGTCCGCGTCCCCGGCCACGGCGTGGCGCCGGCGACCGGGAACATCCTCGGGGAGACGCCGAGGACGGCGGAAGGGTACGTCCCTGCGTATCGGACGTGTGGCTACCACCACCATGGATGCGGAGGCGACCACCCCTTGCCCCGCCCTCCGCCAACAGCGACCATCCGGGCTGTGCACGACCCTCGCCGGCAGCAGGTCCGGCCGCGTCCGGGAGAACGATGACGGCAGCCGCACACATCACCGTCTTCCTCGCCGACGACAACCTGATCGTCCGCGAGGGCGTGCGGGCGCTCCTGGACCTCGAGGAGGACATCGAGATCGTCGGCACCGCGGGCGATTACGACGGTCTCGTCGCCGGCGCGGAGGAGGCCAACCCGAACGTCGTCGTGACCGACATCCGGATGCCGCCGGACTTCCGCCGCGAGGGCATCGAGGCCGCCAAGGAGGTGCGCAAACGCCACCCCGGCACCGGCATCGTCATCCTCAGCCAGTACGACGACCCCGAGTACGCCGTGGCGCTGCTGTCCGAGGGCGCCGCCGGCTACGCCTACCTCCTGAAGGACCGCGTCGGTGAGGGCGACCAGCTCGCCCGGGCCGTCCGCGAGGTGGCCGCCGGCGGCTCGATGCTCGACCCGACGATCGTCGAGTCCCTCACCCGTCCCGTCGCACCCGACTCCGGGCTGTCCCCCGACGAGGAGCGGCTCCTCACGTCGATCGCCGAGGGCAAGCCCATCAAGGCCATCGCCGCGCAGCGACGCACCACCGCCTCCGCCGTCGATGCCGAGATCGAGAAGCTGTGGGTCAGGCTCGCGGCCGGGCTCTCCGCCGGCGACAGCGGCAGCCTGGAACGGCTCAAGATGCTCCACCGGGCCATCATCGACCGGGAGGAGCAGGGCGAGAGCCTCTCCCGTCTGCTCCCGGCCGGCCTCGCTCAGAAGCTGCAGGCCGAGGGTCGACGACCGGGCGAGTCGGAGGAGCTCGTCGTCACCGTGCTGATGAGCGACATCCGCGGCTACTCGACGATCGCGGAGCGGACGGACCCGTCGCTGCTCGCGCGCCAGCTCCACGAGCACCGGGGCGCGATGAACCGCGCGGTGCACGCGGCGGGGGGCACGGTCATGCAGTTCGTCGGCGACGCCGTGATGGCCGTCTTCGGAGCACCGTCACCGACGCACGACCACGCGGACCGGTCGGTCACCGCCGCCGCCGCGATGCACGCGGCGCAGGACACCGTCAACGCCCGCTGGGCGGACCAAGGCCTGGAGCCGTTCGGCCTCGGCATCGGTCTGTCGACGGGACGGGTCGCCGCCGCGATCCTCGGCTCGGAGGAGCGCCTCGAGTACTCGCTCGTCGGCGACACCGTGAACCTCACGCAGCGGCTCCAACAGTGGGCGGATCCCGGCGAGACCGTCCTCATCGAAGCCACCAGGGCAGCGCTGGGCCGACCCCTCACGTGCGAGAAGCTCGAACCCGCGCTCGTGAAGGGGCGCGCGCATCCCGTGGTCGCGTACCGGTTCCCGCCCCGGAGCTGACGCTCGGCCCGCCGGGGCTCACGCGACCGCCGCGCCGTTCCACGCCTCTTCCAGCGCGTCGGGCGTGAACGCCGACTTCGACACGAACGCGATCGCGCCTGCCTCGCTCGCCCGCGGCCCGTACTCGGACGCCTCGTAGGTGGACAGCACCACCACACGGATCGAGCTCTCGCCGGCGAGGATCTGCCGGGTGGCCTCGAGCCCGTCGATGCCGGGCAGGTTCACGTCCATCAGCACGAGATCGGGGCGCAGGTCGAGGGCCTTCGCGACCGCCTCCTCGCCGGTCTCCGCCTCGTCGAGGACCTCGAAGTCGTCGGTCATCTCGACCACCATCCGTGCCGCGGAGCGGAACGGGGCCTGGTCGTCGACGATCAACACTCGCACGGTCACCGCTGCTCCTTCGTGGACGGGCACCTCGGACGGACGCCTCGCAGTGCACGGCGAGGGTCGCCCACCGTCCGCTGCGGGGCCAGCCTGCCACCACCGCAGCCGCGGGTGGGGCTACCACCACCCCGCCGGATGGGCGGTGGTGGCCGTCCGGACGCATCATCCGGTGCGGGCGCCGAGGAAGACCAGGA
The DNA here is from genome assembly GCA_019348115.1 of Actinomycetota bacterium. Classification (GTDB taxonomy): domain Bacteria; phylum Actinomycetota; class Nitriliruptoria; order Nitriliruptorales; family Nitriliruptoraceae; genus JAHWJY01. The sequence continues at coordinate 11,574 of JAHWKB010000054.1, forward strand.
CCGCTTGCACCCGACGGTGCGAGTCGCCTTCGTTCGACAGGTCGAGCTTGTCGAAGATCGAGTTGATGTGCTTCTCCACGGCGCGCTCCGTGACGAACAGCGCGCTGGCGATCGCGGAGTTGTTCTTGCCCTTGGCGATCTCGGCGAGAACCTCGGTCTCGCGCGGTGTCAGCCGGTCGAGCGTCGACGCGCGCTGTCTGGTCCGTGCCGCGACCAGCTCGTCGACGATCCGTGGGTCGATCACGGAGCCGCCCGCCGCGACGGCACGGATCGCCTCGTGCAGCTGCTCGAGGTCCCCCACCCGCTCCTTCAGGAGGTAGGCACGGCCGTGCGACCCGCTCTCGAACAGGCTCAGTGCGTAGCTGGCGTCGGCGTACTGGCTGAGCACCACCACGCCCGTGGCGGGGTGTGTCCCGCGGAGACGCTCGGCCGCCTGGATGCCCTCGTCGGTGCCCGACGGTGGCATCCGGATGTCGGTGAGCACCACGTCCGGGTCGTGTTCGTCGACGGCGGCGAAGAGGCCGTCGAGGTCCTCCGCGACGCCGACGAGCTCGACGTCGGCGAGCTCGGCGAGCAGCAGCTTGACGCCCTCACGGACGAGGTAGCTGTCCTCGGCCAGGACCACGCGGATCGACATGCCCACAGGGTAGACGGCCCGGGGTGCCGCGACCGCGACAGCTCGTCAGGGGGACCCGCGGTCGTCGAGCCGGAGGACCAGCTCCACCCCGTCACGTCCGTCGCGCCTGCTGACCTGCACACGGTCGACCAGCTCGCGCATGAGGAACAGGCCCCAGCCGCGTGCAGGCTGCTCGGAACGGAGCTTGGCCTCGAGCTCGGGCACGGCGGGCGCGGACGGCGGTCCGCCGGCCGTCCCTTCGTGGGCGACCCGGACGACCAGGTCGTGGCCCGCCACCCACGCGCGCACCTCCACGAGCAGCGACGCGTCGTGCCCGTTGCCGTGCTCGATCGCGTTCATGGCCGCCTCGGCGACGGCCGTCTCCATCCCGTCCAGCCGGACCGGTGGGATGCCGAGATCGGCACAGACGACGCGGACCCTCTCCCGCACGAGTCGCACGTTGCCCAGCTCGCTCGTGATCCGGAACCGCATGAGCTCGCTCGCCGGCTCCGGGGTCGGTCCCGGTCCCGTCCGCACCTCTCCCCCTCCCCGCGCGTGATCGTCCGCGAGTGGGCTCGCGGCCGGGTCGCCGGGGGACCCTAGGCTGCCGACCGCCGCACGAAGGGGACGGCGACGCTGTCGATGACGCTGGACCCACCGAGCGCCGCTGCGGACGCGGCAGGCGTGGTCCCCGCGACCGTCCTGTGCTTCCTCGGCGCGCTCCTCACCGCCGCGACCCTGTACCCGACGTACCGCGCGCCGGACGAGATCGCCCACGTCGACCAGGTCCACGCCGTGCGTGCGTCATGGTCGTGGCCGGGCCTCGGTGAGCGGCGCCTGTCCCGGCAGGTCGTCGACTCCTTCCCGCTCGTGCGCTACCGGGAGGACCCGCCGCTGGCGACGGAGGCGGCGGTGGAGCGGTCGGAGCGCCCGACCTTCGACGCCATCGCCTCCGACGAGCCGTCGACGCTCGGCAACCAGATGTCGCAGCACCCGCCGCTCTACTACGTGCTCGCGGCCGGCTGGCTCGCGCTGCTCGACGTCGCCG
>JAHWKB010000223.1 GCA_019348115.1 Actinomycetota bacterium
TGGCCATCGTCGGACCTCTCGTCTCGTCGGTCGTGCGGGTCATGCGTCGCTCCCCTGCAGCACCTCGGCGATGCCGGCGAGGGGGATGTCCACCCACTGGGGGCGGTTGTTCAGCTCGTAGCCGAGCTCGTAGATCGCCTTCTCGAGCAGGAACGCGTCCAGCAGGATCCGGACGTGCGCCGGGTCGCTCGGGACCAGGTCCGCGTCCGCCGTGGCCTCGAGGTAGCCGCGGAGGAAGGCCGCACCGACCCAGCGGTTCCAGTACGTCAGCCAGTCGGCGAGCTCCTCGTGCGCCACCGTGCCGGGCGTCACGGCGCCCCGCTCGGCCTGGTCGACCAGCGCCGACGAGGTCGCGTAGTGGAACGAGCGCAGCATCCCGGCGACGTCACGCAGCGGCGAGCGCTTGAGCCGGCGCTCACCGAGCGGGCGCGCGGGCTCGCCCTCGAAGTCGATGAGCACGAAGTCGCGGCCGGTCCACAGCACCTGCCCGAGGTGGTAGTCGCCGTGGATGCGCGTGCGGACGGCGTCGATGCGGGTCTCGGACAGCGTGGTGAGCCGCTCGAGCACCTCGCCCTCGCGGTCGGCCAGCATCAGGATGCGCGTCTGGAGGTCGGTGTCGTCGAGGTGGCGGCTCGCCTTCTTCGCGGCCTGCAGCCCCTTGCGGAGGGCGTTGCGGATCGACTGGTAGAGCGAGCGCTGGTACAGGCTGGTGAAGCCCTCGGGCGCGAACGCGCGATCGTCGGCGATGGACGCGATGGCGACGTGCATCTCGCCCGTGCGCCGGCCGAGCAGGATCGCCGCGTCGAGGTAGGGCCCCACGACGTCGTGCACGGTGTCGGGGATGTCGTCGCCGGCGAGCGTCAGTGAGCTCGGGAGCTCCGACGGCACCACGCGGCCCCGGGCGGGCGGCTCGGTGAGCATGCGCTCGCAGTAGCGACCGAGCTCGTCGAGGGTGAAGGTCCAGGCGTCGCCCTCGTTGGCGACGTAGCGGTGCAGGACCGCGACCGTCCGGTCCGGGCCCTTCTCGCGGATGTGGTCGACGGTGCCCACGAGGTCGGGGGTGTGCTCGAAACGGTCCGACAGGGCGCGCCCGATCTCGACGTCCGGCGAGGTGCCCGGCTCGAGCTTGCGCACCACCTTCAGCAGCAGCTGGTCGCCGAAGCGGATCGAGGTGTTGGACTGCTCGGCGCGCAACGGCTGGGGCGAGAGCTCGGTGAGGCTCGCGTCGAGCTCCGCGAGGGGACGTCCCACGAGCTCGCCGCCAGCGGAGTCGAAGCTGCGGTCGTGCACCACGGCGTCGAGGAGGAGCGATGCGGCGTCCTCGCTCTGGAGCGCGTCGTAGAGGAGCCCGCTGTGGCCCGACTGGCCGCGGCCGCGGACGGTCGCGAGCACCGAGCGGGGCGCGGTGACCTCGATGCGGCCCGCCTCCTCGCCCTCGGCGAAGGCGATGGGAACGACGTACTCCTCCGGCTCGCCGTCGATGTAGTCCACCCGGACGATGAGGATCTGCACCTCGGCTTCGGCGCGGTCGCCGAGCGGGATGACGTCGACGATCGCGCACCCGCGGACGGCGCGCGCCTTGCCCCCGAACCAGCGCTGACGCTCCAGGAGCGCCGGCATCACGCCCTCGAGACGCTCCTTGCCACGGCCCTTGAGGAGCGCCCGCCAGTCCCCGGACAGGGTGACCTCCGGCGCGTCGAGCTCGCCGGGGATGCCGCCCTCGCTGGCGAGCTGCGGCATCTTCGACATCGATAGGCGGCTGGGCGCACGCTCGACGGAGAACCAGTAGAACTGGAACGGTCCGAGCGTCAGCGAGTACGGCGTCTCGGTGACGGCCGGGAAGGCCGTGTGGCCGAGCATCTCGACGAGGGTCATGCCCTCGAACTGGCCGAGGTCGAGCTCGCACGGCTGGGCGTGGCGGGACAGGTTCGCCACGACGAGGACGTGCTCGTCGTCGCGGTCCTCGTGCTCGAGCGTCCGGACGAACGCGAGCACCTTGGGGTTGTCCGGGTAGAGGAACTCGATGGTCCCGCGGCCGAAGACGGAGTTGCGCTTCCGCAGCGCGATCAGGCGCTTCATCCACCACAGGAGCGAGCGCGGGTTGTTCTGCTGCGACTCGACGTTGACGGTCTCGAAGTGGTACTCGGGGTCGATCACCACCGGCAGGTACAGACGCTGCGGGTTGGTGGAGCTGAAGCCGGCGTTGCGGTCCGGCGACCACTGCATGGGCGTGCGGACCCCGTTGCGGTCACCGAGGTAGATGTTGTCGCCCATCCCGATCTCGTCGCCGTAGTAGAGGACGGGTGTCCCCGGCATCGAGAACAGGAGCGAGTTCATCAGCTCGATCTGGCGGCGGTCGTTGCCGAGCAGCGGCGCGAGCCGGCGGCGGATCCCGAGGTTGATGCGCATGCGCTGGTCGTGGGCGTAGGCGCGGTACATGAAGTCCCGCTCCTCGTCGGTGACCATCTCGAGCGTCAGCTCGTCGTGGTTGCGGAGGAACAGCGCCCACTGCGAGGCCCCACCGATGGCGGGCGTCTGCTGCAGGATGTCGATGATCGGGAAGCGGTCCTCCTGGCTCACGGCCATGAACAGCCGCGGCATCAGGGGGAAGTGGAAGTTCATGTGGCACTCGTCGTCGTCGCCGAAGTACTCGGCGGCGTCCTCGGGCCACTGGTTCGCCTCGGCGAGGAACATCCGTCCCGGCCAGTTCTCGTCGAGGTGGGCGCGGAGCTCCTTCAGGTAGTCGTGGGTCTCCGGGAGGTTCTCCCCGTTGGTGCCGTCGCGCTCGTAGAGGTAGGGGATGGCGTCGAGACGGAAGCCGTCGACGCCGATCTCGGCCCAGTGGTCGAGCGCCTTCTTGACCGCCTCGCGGACCTCCTCGTTGTCGAAGTTGAGGTCGGGCTGGTGGTGGAAGAAGCGGTGCCAGTAGTACTGCTCGGCCTCGGGGTGCCAGGTCCAGTTCGACGGCTCGAAGTCCTGGAAGATGATCCGGACCTCGTCCCACTGGTCCGGGTCGTCGGACCAGACGTACCAGTCGCGGTAGCGGCTCCCCTTGGGCGCCTTGACCGCGCGCTGGAACCACGGGTGCTGGTCCGAGGTGTGGTTGATGACGAGCTCGGTGACGACCTTGAGGTCGCGCTCGTGCGCCTCCTCGACGAACCGGCGGAACTGCCGCATCGTCCCGTAGTCGGGGTGGATCGCGTTGTAGTCGGCGATGTCGTAGCCGTCGTCGCGCAGCGGCGAGGGGTAGAAGGGCAGCAGCCAGATCGCGGTGACGCCGAGGTCCTGGAGGTAGTCGAGCTTCTCGGTGAGGCCCTTGAAGTCGCCGATGCCGTCGCCGTTGGCATCACGGAACGCGCGGACGTGCAGCTCGTAGATGATCGCGTCGCGGTACCACTGGAGGTCGTCTGCGGTCGCGCCGGGGTCGGTCATCTGCGGGGGCTCCTCGTGGGGGCGGGCCGGAGTGGTCGGGGAAGGACGGGCGGGACGGACGGCGTCAGCCGCCGACGACGAAGATGTGCGCCGGGGTGACGTTCGGGTCGAGCCGCACGTAGTTGCGCTGGCCGTGCCAGCTCCAGGAGCCACCCCCGAGCAGGTCCCGGACGGTGAACGTGCCGTTCGGGTCGACGCCGAGCGCGTCGGCGTCGAGCCAGGTCAGTCCCTCCTGGGGGTTGTCCGGGTCGAGGTTCACCACCACGAGCACGGTCTCCCCCGACGCCTCGTCGGACTTCGAGAACGCGAGGAGCGCCTCGTTGTCGACGTGGTGGAACGCGGTCGTCCGGTCCTGCAGGAGCGCGGGGTGCTCCCGCCGGATCCGGTTCACGTCCGCGATGAGCGGCGCGAGCGAGTGCGGCGCGTCGAGATCCCAGGTCCGCTGCTCGTACTTCTCGTTGTCGAGGTACTCCTCGGCGCCGGGACGTGGCAGGTGCTCCTGGAGCTCGAACGCCGGGCCGTAGATGCCGTAGTTGGCCGAGATCGTGGCGGCCAGGATCAGGCGCTGCGCGAAGCGGTTGCGTCCGCCGGCCTGGAGGTAGTCGGTGAGGATGTCCGGCGTGTTCGGCCACGCGTTGGAGCGGAAGAAGTCCGCGACCTCGGTGCGGAAGAGCTCGGTGTAGTACTGCTCGATCTCCCACCGGTGGT
>JAHWKB010000224.1 GCA_019348115.1 Actinomycetota bacterium
CACGGCGACCTGTCGACGGTCGTCAAGGTCGGGGTCCAGTTCGGCCTCTGCGGCGGCGCGATCTACCAGCTCGGGTCGAAGGAGCACCACGACCGCTACCTGGCCGACATCGTGACGCTCGACCTCCCCGGCTGCTTCGCGATGACCGAGTCCGGGCACGGCTCCGACGTCCAGTCGCTCGAGACGACGGCGACCTACGACGCCGAGACGGAGGAGTGGGTGATCCACACCCCGACCCCGTCGGCGCGCAAGGACTACATCGGCAACGCCGCGACCCACGGGCGCATCGCCGCCGTCTTCGCCCAGCTCTACACCCAGGGCGAGGGCCACGGCGTGCACTGCTTCATGGTGCCGATCCGCGACGACCGCGGGCGGCCGTGCCCCGGCGTCACCATCGAGGACTGCGGGCACAAGATCGGCCTCAACGGCGTCGACAACGGCCGCCTCACCTTCGACAAGGTCCGGGTCCCCGGGAACGCGCTCCTCAACCGCTTCGGCGACGTCGCCGCGGACGGGACGTACTCGAGCCCGATCGAGAACGAGACCAAGCGGTTCTTCACGATGCTGGGCACGCTCGTGCAGGGCCGCATCAGCGTGTCCGGCGGTGCCATCAGCGCCACGAAGAACGCGCTCACCATCGCGATCCGGTACGGCCTGTCCCGCCGCCAGTTCTCGCCGCCGGACAGCCGGACGGAGGTCCTGCTGCTCGACTACCTCGTCCACCAGCGACGGCTGCTCCCGAAGCTCGCGACCGCCTACGCCCTGTCGGCGGTGCAGCAGATGCTCGTGAAGGGGCTGCACGACTCCGCCGGCAACCCCGACTTCCCCGACCGCGACCGCCGCAAGCTCGAGACACATGCCGCCGGCGTCAAGGCGCTCTCGACGTGGCACGCGTCCGAGACCATCCAGACCTGTCGCGAGGCGTGCGGCGGCGTCGGTTACCTGTCCGAGAACCGGCTCGGGCAGCTCAAGGCCGACACGGACGTGTTCGCGACCTTCGAGGGCGACAACACCGTCCTCCTCCAGCTCGTCGCGAAGGAGCTCCTCACCGACTACCGCGACGAGTTCGGCGAGCTCGACACCCTCGGGACGATCCGGTTCGTGGCCGACCAGGCGTTCGACGTCGTCGTCGAGCGCACCGCCGGCCGCCAGCTGATCCAGACCCTCATCGACGCGCTGCCGGGGCGCGACGAGGACACCAACGTCCGCAACCGCGGCTGGCACCTCGCGCTGTTCACGTACCGCGAGGAGCACATCATCGACGGGCTCGCCCGCCGGCTCCGCAACGGCATCGAGGGCGGCGAGGACCCGTTCGAGGTCTTCAACCGCTCGCAGGACCAGGTCCTCCTCGCCGCACGGGCGCACATGGACCGCATCGTGCTCGACGAGTTCGTGACCGCGATCGAGGCGGTCGAGGACGAGGAGTCGCGGCACCTGCTCGACCTCCTCTGCGACCTGCACGCCCTGTCGATCATCGAGCGCGAGCGCGCCTGGTTCCTCGAGCACGGCCGCATCACCGGTGCCCGGGCCAAGGCGGTCATCGCCGGCGTCAACGAGCTCTGCGCCGAGCTCCGCCCGCACGCGCGTACGCTCGTCGACGCCTTCCGCATCCCCGACGAGGTCCTGCTGGCGCCGATCGGCGTCGCGCCGGAGGAGACGCCCTCCGGCAGCTGACTACTCGACCTGATCCGCGACCGCCTGGTCGACGGACGACCAGCCCGGACGGACGACCGTCGGGACGATGTCGAGGTCGCGGATCACGTCGCCCACGCGCTGGACCTTCGGCTCGGTCGTCGCGACGAGGTCGCGGATGATGTCGGCGAGCCGCTGCGGGTGGTCGATGTGGGGCCAGTGTCCCGAGCCCTCGAACACCTCGAAGCGGCTGCCCGGGATCATCGCGTGGGCCCGGCGCCCGTGCCCGATCGGCAGCAGCGGGTCCTCGTCGCCCCACACGATCGCGACCGGGAGGTTGCCGGCGAGGTGCAGCCGGTCCGTGGCACCGACGCGCTGGCCCTTCGGGCCGAGCACCCCACGGGCGAGCCGCAGGACGGCGCGGCGCGACGGGGCGTCGGCGAGCGCCTCGGCCGTCCGCAGCCAGTCGGTGATCTTGGGGTCGTCGAAACGCCGACCGAAGCGCTCCATCCCGCGACGGACCCATCCCATCGTGCGGGGGCTCACGGTCAGGTCGAGGAAGATGCCGACCGGCAGGGGGGCCGCCAGGAGCTTCAGGAGCGGACCGGTGCTGCGCCCGAGCCCGCCGCTCGACACCAGCACGAGGCGCCCGACGAGCTCGGGCCACAGGTAGGTCATCTGCAGCGCGACGCCGCCGCCGAGGGAGTGCCCCACGACGGTCGCACCCTCGACGTCGAGGAGCGCGAGCACGTCGCGGACGTGCGTGGCCAGCGCGGGGATGGAGTAGTCCGCCTGCAGCGGCTTGCTCGTGAGGCCGTGGCCGAGGAGGTCGACACCGATGACGCGGTGCTCCTCGGCGAGGAGGGGCAGCACGTGCTCCCACGTCTCGGTGGACTCGAGGAGACCGTGGAGGAGGACGATGGTCTCGTCGGCGTCCTCGGGACCGGCCTCGCACCAGGCGAGCCGCAGCCCGTTGACGATCGCGGACCGCTGCACGACTCCAGCGCGAGATCCGCTCCGCGGCTGCTCGACCTCCGCGCGAGGTCCGCTTCGCGGCTGCTCGACCTCGCTCACGCGATGCCCTCCTCGAGGAGCCAGCGCGACGCGCGCGCGAAGCCCTCGTCGAGCCCCACCTTCGGCGCGTAGCCGAGGAGCGTCCGGGCCTTCGTGATGTCGTAGGTGGCGGTGCGCTGGAGGTAGTCGATGGTGTGGCCGCTCATGTGGCTCGACTCGCCGCGGATGCGGTCGACCAGGCCGACGACGCTCGAGGCCGGGCGGAGCAGCACCGCGGGCGCGGTCCGCGGACGCGGCACGCGCATGAGGTCGGCGTAGCGTCCGAAGAACTCCGACGTGGTGATGCCGACGCCGTCGGTGATCGTGATGACGTGCCCAGCGGCCTTCGGCTCGTCCGCGGCCAGCAGGATCCCGTCCACGAGGTTGTCCACGTAGACCGGACTGATGATGCCCTCGCCGTGGGCCGGGAGGATCAGCCGGCCCCGCCGCAGCTCCTCCACCGGCGCGACCGTCCACTGCGACGACCGGGGGCCGTACACGTCGCCGGGTCGGATGACCGTCACCTCGATGTCGCCGGCCGCGTGGGCCATGAGCGCCACCTGCTCGGCGGAGATCTTGGTGTCGACGTACGGGGCGCCGGTCGTCCGCACGGGCCACGTCTCGTCGACGTCGTCGGGGAAGTCGAGCCCGAACACCACGATCGAGGAGAGGTGGACCACCCGGCGCACGCCCTGACGGGCGGCGGCGCGGATGACCTCGCGCGTGCCGAGGGTGTTCACGCGCCAGAACTCGTCGCGGTCGCCGGCGAGCGTGACGAGCGCCGCCGCGTGGACCACGAGATCCGTGTCGGCGAGGAGGTGCTCGTAGGTCTCGGGCTCGGCGATGTCCGCGACGACGACGTCGGCGTCAGTGGCCGGCTCGCGGTCGATGCCCACGACGTCGTCGCCCGCCGCGCGGAGGCGTTCGACGACGACCGCACCCACGAACCCGCTGGCACCGGTGACGAGAACACGACGCAACTGCACGGACCTCTGGTCGGGTACCCCGGGACCGTACCCGCCCTAGCGTGGGCGTCCGGACGGCGGAGAGGGGCGGAGACGTGGGGATCATGCCGGTCACGGACTCGGTGTTCCTGCTGGCCGAGACGCGGTCGAAGCCGCTGCACGTCGGCGGCCTGCAGCTCTTCAAGCTGCCCGAGGACGCCAGCATCGGCGACATCTCGCGGCTGTTCGACGAGGCGATGGCCTTCGGCGACGTCGACCCGCGTCTGCGCATCCGGCCCATCCACCGCTTCGGCGTCGGCCCGCTCGCCTGGGTCGCGGACGAGCAGCTCGACCTCGAGTACCACGTCCGCCACTCCGCGGTCCCGCGGCCCGGGCGGATCCGTGAGCTCCTGGCGCTGGTGTCACGCCTCCACGGCAGCCTCCTCGACCGCAACCGTCCCCTGTGGGAGGGCCACCTCATCGAGGG
>JAHWKB010000225.1:0-2796 GCA_019348115.1 Actinomycetota bacterium
ACCGTCGCGATCGACGGCTTCGGGTGGGGCCACGGCGTCGGCATGAGCCAGTTCGGCGCCAAGGGCAAGGCCGAGAACGGCATGGCCTACGACGACATCCTCGGCGCCTACTACGGCGGACTCGACCCCGAGGTCCACGACCGCGCCCCGCGGCGCGTCCGCGTGGGCCTGGACTGGGAGGACCTCTCCCAGGTCGAGGTCTCCGCCGACGGCCCCGTGCGCGTGTTCACCGACGTCGCCGAGACCGCGACCGCGCCGACCCTGCCGTGGACGTTCCGCGCGGAGGGCAGCACGGTCGACCTCGTCGGCCGCCCGCCCCTGACCTTCGGCGAGCGGACCTCCGAGACGCGCCGGCTACCGCGTGCCGACGCCGCCGCCGAGCCACCGGCCGTCGTGGCCGGACCCGACGCGGAGCCGGCGACCCCGCCCGCCTCGGACGAGCCCCGCACGGCACCCGGCGCGCGCGCGGCGGTCGCCGCGGCCGCGCCGGCCTCGGTCGCGGACGACGTACCGAGCTCCGGGGACGGCACGGGCCTCGCCGCGGCCGTCGCGGGGACGGTGCAGCACACCGCCCCGGGCGTGGGCGGGATCGTGACGCTGGTCCGCGGCGTGCTGCGCGCGTTCGGCGGCTGACGCCCCGCCGATCGCGGCGTCAGCCGAGACCCAGCGGCCCGACGGGACCGGACGGCCCGATCACCGTGCCGTCCGGCCGCCGGAGCTCGATCTCGTCGAACCACACCGCCAGCCGCAGATGCCGCCCCCCGGGGCCCTCCAGCGCCAGCTCGAGGGCGTGACTGCGGCCGTCGGGGGCGCTGCTGGCGCCCTCGAGGCTGAGCTCCGGCGCCCAGCCGCTGGGGTCGGGACGTCCGTCGAGGACCACCCGGCTCGGCACGGGACCGTCGAAGCGGTCCACGACCAGCGGCAGCTGCGCCTCGCCGAAGCGCTCGATGGTGACCGGGCCTCCCGGCTCCTGCCGGGTCAGCAGCGCCGCGACCCGCGCCACCGGGTGGAACAGCACCTGCAGTCGCGGATCGTCCACCGTCGGCCCGTCCGGGTGACGCCCGACCTCCACCTCGACCGTGGCGGCGAGCACCCGGAAGCCGGTCTCGAGCTCGAGACCCCACACCCGGGCGTCGGTGAGCAGCTCGTCGACGGCGGCGGCGGTCGGATCGGTGGTCATGTGCGTTTCACCCCGTTGGCGATGAGGTCCGCGAGTCCGGCCGCGACGTCGTCGATGTCCTCCTCGGGGGGACTGATGGCGTAGCTCACGATGAGCCGGCTGGCGGCGTCGGCGACGCGGGTGAGCTCGCGCTCGGTGAGGTGGTCGAGCCGGTCGACGAGCAGTGCCCTGACGACCGGGCGGGCCGCCGAGAGCACCGGTCCCCGGCCGAGGGTCAGGAACGGCAGGAGCGCCTCCGGCTCGGTGGCCAGCAGACGGTCGAGGAGCGGGTGCGCCCGGGCGCTGCGCAGCGCCTGCGCGATCGCGGCCTCCAGCGCGGGTCGGAAGTCCGTGTGCCGGTTGGAGGCGGCCACCATCTGCTCGATGAACGTCTCCTCCTCACGCAGGACGGTCGCCTCGATCAGCGCGTCGCGGCTGCCGAAGTACCGGTAGAGGGTCTGACGCGAGACGCCCGCCTCGAGCGCGACGTCCTCGAGCGTCAGCCGGGACAGCCCGACCCGCGCCAGGACGGCGATCGTCGCGTCCAGGATGCGGGTACGGGTGTCCGGGGTCTTGTCGGGGCTGGCCATGACCCGAGCGTACGCTCCTCCCCGCGTGGGTTCGGGTCGCCGTCGCTCCTACGCTGCCACGGGTGGCCGCGCCACCGTGCGCCGAGATGCCGACCGGAAGCGCCGAGATGCCCGCCGTACCCCCTCCCCCGTCGCCGGCGCTCCTGCGACGCGCCCTGGGCGAGTGGCGGCGGGACCGCCGCGGTGCGGTCGCCGCCGCGGTGCTCCTCGTGCTCGCCGGCGCCGCGCTGGCCGTCGTGTCGTCGTCCGGGCCGGCCGGCGGGGACGCCCCCGGCGTGCGCGAGCTCGCCACCGCGGCGCTGACGGCCGCCGTCCTCACCACCGTGCTCCTCGCGTTCGTCGCGCACGTCGGCGTCGCGCGTCTCGGGTGGTTCCGGCACGTCGCCCGCTTCCCGCGCCTCCTCGCCGCGACCTTGCGCGTCCCGGGAGCGGCACCGCGCGCGCTGGCCGGCCTCGCCGCCGGGATCGTGCTGGCGACCTTCGTCCACCCCGTGCTGGGCCTCGCGACCGCCGCGCTGGCGATCGCCGTCCTGCCGACCGACGTGGGGCGCGCCCTCGCCGTGTGGCGCACGGCCGGTCGCGCCGCACGTGACCGGGTGGCGGGACGGCCCGTCACCGCCGACCCGGACCGCTGGCGGCTGACGGCGCTCACCACGGCGCTCGGCGTCGCGCCGGTGGCGCTCCTCCGGCTGCTCGTGCTCGAGCCCGCCTGCACGCTCGACCGGGTGCTCGGTGCCGCCTGTCCCGCCGGCGCCGTCGCGACCTCGGCGACGGCCGTCGCGGTGGCGGTCGGCGCCGTCGCGGTCACGCCCCTGGCCCTCGGCCTCGGCGACGTCCTCGCGCGGAGCCTCGCCGGCGAGTCGTTCGGCGCGCCGCCGGCCGATCTCCCCCCGCACGTGGACGTGCTGACCCCCTCCCCTCCCCCGACCCCTCCGGCGTCTCCGGCGTCTCCGGTGTTCGAGCCGGGGGACGTCGACGTCCCCGAGCCGGCCGTCGAGCAGCCCGAGCCCGCGGAGCCGCCGGTCGAGGAGCCCGCGCTCGAGGAGC
>JAHWKB010000225.1:2896-4095 GCA_019348115.1 Actinomycetota bacterium
TCGAGGAGCCCGCGCTCGAGGAGCTCGCGCTGGAGGAGCTCGCGCTCCGGGAGCTCACCATCCAGGAGCTGGTGGACGACCACGACGACCCCTGGACCGACGACGAACCCGCACCCGAGAAGGAGCCCGAACCCGATCCCGTCGTCGAGGACGAGCCCGAGGTCGAGGACGAGCCGGAGCCCGAGGCTCCCGCCGGCGAGGTGCCGGCGCTGTGGCCGGACGCCCGCCCCGTCGCCGCCACCCTCGACGACGAGCACGACATCTGGGCCGACGACGCCGACGAAGAACCCGACGACGATCGCGACGACGAACCCGATGGCGAGCCCGACGGCGAGCCCGACGGTGAGCCCACCGTCGAGATCGCCCCCATCCGCCCCGACCCGGCCACCCCCACAGTTCGACGTCGAGAGACCCCCGAACCGTGGAGCGGTTCTCCCGTATCCGGGAGCGATGCCGCACGGAACGAGGCCCCGGAGCCCGGACCCGAGCCGGAGCCCGGACCCGAGCCGGAGCCGGACGCCCACCCCGAGCCGGACCGGCGGCCGCGGCCGGTGCCGGCGGCCGCCACGGACACCGAGCTGCCGGACCTCTTCGGCGCGCCGACCGACCACGACGACGCACGCGTCGACGCGGCCATCGCCCGCGCGCGGCCGTCCCTCGAGGCGCTGACCCCCGAGACCCGGTCGGCCGCCGTCCAGCTGTTCTCGTCCCTGACGGACGGGGCGGTCGCACCCGGTGACGACGGCATCGAGGAGCTGCGACGTTCCCTCCACGCGGCGCCGCTCGACGCGACCCGTTCGACGCTGTCGCTCGTGCGCGCCAACGCCGGCAGGCTCGACGCGCTGCGGTCGCAGTACCAGCGCTCGCCCCGCATCGCCCGCGGCGCGATCGAGCGGGCCGCGAGCGTGGGTCTCAAGGCTGCCGGGCTCTCCGGCGACCAGGCGGAGACGCTCGCCGAGACGCTGCTCACCCTCGACGGCGCCGACTGGGACCATCTCACGGCCGCGCTGGAGGCGCTGGACGACGAGCTCGACCGCGCCTGAGCGGGCGGCCGGGGACGACGGACGGTGGATGGCCTTGCCCGGCGCGGCGCGACGCGCTCCCCTGGCGGCACCGGTTGCTCCACCCAGCGACGAGGAGACGGACGTGGCAGAGCCAACGACCCCGGACGAGTTCGAGCAGCGTCAGCGCCTCGACGG
>JAHWKB010000226.1 GCA_019348115.1 Actinomycetota bacterium
TCGGTGACCGTCCAGTACTGGAAGCACCCGCGGACGCCGCACTGGCGTCAGCAGATGCGCCTGCTCGGGGACGACGAGCACGGCATCTGGCTCGGCATGGACGAGGGCGCCTGGTTCCAGAAGGCGGACGAGACCCCGGTCCCGTCGCCGACCCCGATGGTGCAGCTCGTCGCGCCGGGCGCGTGGTGGACGCTGCTCTACAACGGGCCGCGCCACCGCTACCCCGTCTACGTCGACGTGATCGCCCCCGCCACGTGGAAGGGCGACGGTCGGGTCGAGATGGTCGACCTCGACCTCGACGTGGTGCAGCTCGGCGACGGCTCGGTCGCGCTCCTCGACGAGGACGAGTTCGTCGAGCACCGGACCGCCCTGCGGTACTCCGAGGAGTGGATCACCGGAGCGGAGCGCGCCGCCGCGGAGGTCGCGGAGATGCTCCGGGCCGGGGTGGAGCCGTTCGCGGAGCGGATGCGGGCCTGGCACGACCACCTCGTGCGGGGGACCCCGGCTCCCGTGTAGGACCGCGACGACAGCGCTCGGTGACCCGTGCCTCACGGAGCGTTCGCAACGGACACCGTCCCGCGCCGCCACCGCCCCGGACGACGCCGACGGGTGGTGGCCGTCCGGCGTACCCGGGCCCGGAGCGAGGTCCGCAGGGTGCGGTGTCCTACCTCCGCCGCCCGAGCACCCGGCGGACCTCGTCCGTGCTGCAGGACCCTGCGGCGCTGCTCACCGACCCGTCCCGGACGGGCCGTCCCTGAGGTCTCGTCATGGTCCACCTCCCGGAGCTCCCGCTCACGGATGCCGCCTGGCTCTTCGTCGCGGTCATGACCGCCATCCTCGTCGCGCCGATCATCGCCCGGTGGCTGCGCCTGCCGGTGCTCGTGACGCTGGTGCTCCTGGGCATGGTCGCGGGGCCCGGCGCGCTCGGGCTCCTCGAGCGCGAGGGGCCGCTCGAGATCATCGGCGAGGCTGGCCTCCTCTACCTCATGTTCGTGGCCGGGCTCGAGCTCGACCTCAAGGAGTTCACCCGCCGGCGCGCGCACGCGCTCGGGTTCGGGTTCGCGGGCTTCGCGCTGCCGATGCTGATCGGCACCGCGGTGATCGCGCTCATGGGCTTCGAGCTCCTCGCGGCCCTGCTGCTCGCGTCCTGCTGGGCGTCGCACACCCTCCTCACCTACCCGACCTTCCGCACCCACGGCGCCGCCAAGAACCGCGCCGTCGCGACGAGCGTCGGCGCCACGATCCTCACCGACATCTCGGCGCTGCTCGTCCTCGTCGTCGTGGTGCAGGCCAACGCCGGCGACCTCGGCCCGAGCCTGTGGCTGACGCTCGCTGCCGGCTTCGCGGCGCTGGCGGTGCTGGCGAGCTGGGTGCTGCCGCGGGTGGGGAAGTCGTTCTTCGCGACCTTCGGTGACGGCCGCAACCCCCGCTTCATCTTCGCGATGCTCGCGATGTTCGGTCTCGCCGCGGTCGGCGAGCTCGCCGGCATCGAGGCCATCGTCGGCGCGTTCCTCGCCGGGCTCGGCCTCAACAAGCTGGTGCCCGCCGGCTCGCCACTCATGCACCGCATCGAGTTCGTCGGCGACGCGTTCATGATCCCGATCTTCCTGCTCTCCGTCGGGCTCCTGATCGAGCCGGCCGTGCTGGTCTCGCCGAAGGTCCTCGCCGTCGCCGCCGGGTTCACCGCGATCGCGCTCGGGACCAAGTTCCTCGCGGCGTACGGCGTCGGCCGGGTGCTGAAGTTCGAGCGCAGCGAGATCGGCGCGATGTACGCCCTGACCTCGGCGCAGGCCGCCGCGACCCTCGCCGCCGCCATGATCGGTGTGCAGGCCGAGATCATCGACGCCGAGACGCTGAACGCCGTCGTCGTCGTGATCCTCGTGACCTGCCTCGTCTCCACCTCGCTCGCGGCGCGGTACGCCCCGCAGCTCCCGCAGGACCAGCGCCCCCGACGTCTGGCGGAGACGGTCATCGTCCCCATCGCCGACCCGGACAGCTCCGAGGGCCTGGTCGGGCTCGCGTCCCTCCTCGCCGCGGACGACGCCGGCCTGGTCGTGCCCGTGACCGTCGCGCCGCCGGAGGCCGGTCCCGAGCAGCTGCAGCGCATCCGCGACATCGCTGCGCGGGCCGACGAGATGGTCCTCGCCACCGGCGGGGAGAGCGAGGCGGTCCTGCGCATCGACGCTTCGCCGTCGGCCGGCATCGTGAACGCGATGGTGGAGCGGCAGGGGACGATGCTCGTCCTCGGCTGGACCGACCGCCGGGTGGCGCGCCGCGCGATCTTCGGCGACACCGTCGACTCCGTCCTCGCCAAGGTGCCGGCGCCGATCCTCGTGGCGCGGCTCGACGACGGGCAGCCACGGCGGCTCGTGCTGGTGGTCGCCGAGAGCAACCTCCGTGGCGCGGGTCAGCGCGGGCTGCGGCTCGCGGTCGAGGTCTGCCGACGGATCCGCGAGGGTCGGACCGAGGGCGACGCTCCCGAGGTGGTCGTCGTCACCACGACCGAGGACGACGAGCTGCGCGAGCTGGTCGAGCGCGAGCTGGAGGTCGAGGTCACCGTCGACCGGCGCCGGCGCACCGCCATCGCCGCGGACCTCGCCGCCGACGGCGATCTGTTCGTGGTCCCGTTCCGCCCCGAGCGCCGCGGCCTGCGGGGCGACCCCAGCGAGGTCGCCCGGGCCCTCGGGTCGACGCCCTTGATCGCCGTGCTCGACCACAGCGGGGCGCTCCCGCACACGGTGGGCGAGGCGCACGACGAGGTCGTGGACGAGCGCCTCGAGGACCGGGTCGAGACCATCCAGGTCCGCGAGCGCGGCACCCCGACGCCGCGGGCCGTCGAGGCCGGCGTCGTCGAGGGCGACGAGGACGACGACCCGACGCTCGACGAGCTGCCGGCCGCGTCCGGCGACGGCCAGGCCGCGGACCAGACGGACGAGGAGGTCCACACCATCGTGGTGCCCGAGATCGCCTCCAGCGGGACTGGGCGCGACTGACCGACCACGGTCCGGGCCCGCCGGTGGTCGCTACGGTGCGGCCATCTCGACGAAGCTCGTGCCGCCGTGACCGACCACCTCGCGGAGGAGCTCTTCCTCCTCCACGCCCTGACGGACGCGCAGCGTTCGCTCCTGGGTATGCGCCACCGTGCCGACGCGCGCGACGCACTCGAGGCCTTCGTCGGGCGTCTCGGGGGAAGCGTCGCGCCCGCACATCCACCCGACGAGCACGCCCTCCCCCTCGACATCTCCCTGGGCTCGGGCGAGCCGCTCGTGCCCGTGGCGGCACCCGGGACGCCCGTCCGCGAACGGCTGGAGCGGACCCTGCCCGAGCTCGTCCGGCAGGCGCGGAACCTGGCCGCGACCTTCGAGGGGCTCCAGCTCAGCCGCCGCGACGGCGCCGTCGACCACCTCACCGGGGCGCCGAAGCGGACGTCGCTCGCGGTCGCTCTCGAGCACGCCGTGCCCGGCGAGGACCGCCTCCTCGGCCTCGTCGTGGGTGACGGCGGCTGGTTGATCGAGCCGTTCGGGCGCATGCGCATCGACGGCCTCGTCCGGGCGCTCGCCGGGCTGGTCCAGTCCCTCCGCCGACCGACGGACCTGTGGGCGCGCCTCGAGGGGCACGGCCTCGCCATCCTCGCGCTCCGGTCCACGGAGGAGCGCACCACGGACCTGCTCGGGGAGGTCGTCCGGCGCTGGCCGGAGGTGCGTGACCTCGAGGTCGACCTCCGCACCGCGGACCTCCCGGTCGAGACGCCGCACGTCGGTGCTCTGGAACGGCTCGAGGCGACCCTCGGTCTGGCACGTTCCGACCCCGCGCCACCCGACCGGGCGTCGTCCGATCCCGCACGGAACGAGGAGGCCTCCCGGTGAGCCTGCGCCCCCGCGACCGCGCCGCCGACCACGACCAGCCGCCCTTCGTGATCGTCTCCGATCTCCACGTCGACGCCGTCGGCGCCGGGACGCTCGAGGAGGCCTTCCACGGCCGGCTCGGCGAGGTCGACGGCTGGCCCGGCTTCCTCGACCTCGAGGTGTGGCGCGACGAGCGCG
>JAHWKB010000227.1 GCA_019348115.1 Actinomycetota bacterium
GTGATGTGGCCCCAGCCGCGCGAGTAGCGCTCCGAGATGACCGCCATCGCCTCGAACATCCACGGGTTGAACTTCCCCAGCGGCGTCTTGATGCGCAGCATGTGGGTGTCGGACTCGCGGATGCCGTACGTGCCGTAGAACAGGCGCAGCGGCTTGAAGTCGTCCTCGCTCACCTCGCCGGCGCGGTAGCGGCGGATGGTCTCCTCGAACTCGTCGATCTCGGCGAGGTCGCCGTAGCCGTCGGCCGGGAGGTCCTCGGGCCGGATCGCGTCCGGGTCGACGTCGGCCGGGAACGCGCCCGGGACGGTCGGGGCGGCGGTGGGAGCCATGCGGGTTCCTTCGTTGCGAACTAGAGCGAGAGGGTCGAAAGGAGCGGTTCGGCCGGAGCCGGGTCGCCGGCGAGCGGGGCCACGTCGCCGATCACGTCGCGGAGGGAGACGACGTCGCCGACGACGATCGCGGCGGGCGAGGCGAAGCCGGTGCGGCGGACCTCGTCGGCGATCGAGACGAGGTCGGCGGCGAGCACCTCCTGCTCGGAGGTCGTGCCCCAGCGGACGAGCGCCGCCGGCGTGTCGGGGCCGCGACCGTTCGCGATCAGCATGCCGGCGATGCGGCCGACGTTGCCGACGCCCATGAGGAAGACGAGCGTGCCGGGGAAGCGCGCGAGCGCGTCCCAGTCCATCTGCGACTCGGGCTTGGACGGGTCCTCGTGGCCGGTCACGAACGCGACGCCGGTGGCGACGCCGCGGTGGGTGACCGGGATGCCGGCGGCGGCCGGCGCGGCGACGGCGGAGGTGACGCCGGAGACGACGGTGACGGGCACGCCGGCCTCGCGGCAGGCGATCGCCTCCTCGCCGCCGCGACCGAACACGAACGGGTCGCCACCCTTGAGGCGCACGACGGCCTTGCCGAGCCGGGCCTCGTTCACGAGCAGCTGGCCGATGTCGTCCTGGTCCCAGCCGGGCCGGCCGACGGTCTTGCCGACGCAGATGCGCTCGGCGTCGGCGGGCACGAGCGCGAGCACCTCGGCGGGGGAGAGGCGGTCGTAGGCGACGAGGTCGGCGGTCTGCAGCAGCGCCGCGGCGCGCATGGTGAGGAGGCCCGGGTCACCGGGGCCACCACCGAGGAGGTAGACGTGTCCGGGACGTGCCGGCTCGATGCCGAGCGCGGAGGGCTCGATCGCGGAGGTGGTGCGGCTCATAGGGCGTCCTCAGCCGGGCGTGGTGGAGGTGCGGACGACCTCGTCGTCGTCGGAGAGGTGGATCCCGCACTCGGTCTTGCCGTCGAAGTCCGACCACCGGCCGGCGCGCGCGTCGGCGCCGTCCTCGACCCTGGCGGTGCACGGCGCGCACCCGATCGAGGGGTAGCCCTGCGCGACCATCGGGTGGCGCGGGAGGCCGTGACGGTCGAGGTAGTCGGCCACGTCGGCGTCGGTCCAGGTCGCGAGCGGCGCGACCTTCACGAGCCAGCGGCCGTCGTGCTGGCGTGCCTCCACCACCGGCGTGGCGGCACGCTCGGGGGTCTGCACGCGGCGGACGCCGGTCGCCCAGCCGTCGAAGCTCTGCAGCGCGCGACGCAACGGCACGGTCTTGCGGAGCTGGCAGCAGACGTCGGGGTCGGTCCGGAACAGCTCCGGGCCGTAGCGCACGTCCTGCTGCTCGACGGAGAGGTCGGGGCGGAGGTCCAGCACGGACAGCCCGAGCTGGCGGGCGAGGTCACGCCGGAACGTGATGGTCTGGTCGAAGTGGAAGCCGGTGTCGAGGAACAGCACCGGGACCTCGGGGGCGACCTGCGAGACGAGATGCAGGAGGACGGCCGAGTCGGCGCCGAAGGAGCTCGTCACGACGAACCGGGGAACGACCGCCGCCGCCCAGGCGAGGATGCGGTCCGCGGGCTTGCCCTCGAGGTGGGCCGCGGCCTCGGCGGCCATCTCGCGCACGAAGCGCGACTCGCCGTCGTCGGACGTCGCGCGGAAGCGGTCGTCCTCCGCCGGTCGGGCACCGGTGAGGGCACGTTCGACGGTCGAGGCGACGGCGCGCCGGTCGAGCTCGCTCAGGACGGTCATACGGTCCGCTCGGGGGAGGGGAGGACGGGGGGACGCGGCGCAGGGACACCGCGGCAGGGCGACAAGGTGCGTCGCCCGCGCACGCGGGGCCACCCCGCGACGTGCGAACCGTGGGAACCCCGGGAAGGGGTGCGGTGACCGGTCGGTCGTCCCGTACCGGCAGGTATCCCCCTTCGTCGGGTCGAACGATCTCGGTGTCCCTCTTCCCCTCCGGGAGCTCCGCTGTGCGTCGACACGCCCGCCGTCCCCTCGCCGTCCTCACGACCGCCGGACTGGCCGCATCGAGCCTCGCCTTCGTCGGCGGCCTCCGAGAGACCGCCGTCGCGGACGTGACGGCCGGCGCGACCGACGGCCTCGACCTGGCGGCCGACCCAGTGGCCGCGGCGACGGCGGCGCGGCGGGCCGAGCCGGTGGTGCTGACGGGCGCGGACATCCCCGGCTGGTCGGGACTCCCGGCGGAGGGGATGCCGGCGCCGTACCCCTCGGGCACCGGGGCGGATCACCCCTTCCGTGACGAGCGCCGCAGCGCCCACAACGGCACGCTCACGGTCCCGGCCGGCCCCGCCGGCGTCGACGTCGACCGCATCGTCGGCTTCCGCTGGGACGCCGCGGCCACCGACTGGATCGAGATCCCCGTCCAGGTCGACGAGCGCTTCCCCTACTTCCTCGCCAACGGCCGCTCGGACTTCGCGTTCTACTCCGGCACCGACGTCGAGCTGACCTACGCCTGGAACCCCACGCGCACCGCCGTCGGCGAGGAGGCGTGGAAGAAGGTCGCCGGCACCTGCGAGGCGCGCTACCCGGCGGACGTGACCGAGGTCCAGGCCCTCATGGCGACCGGCATCGTCACGCCCGGCCCGGACGAGACGCCCGAGGACTACCTCGCGCCCAAGACCGACCCCGCGACCGGCCTCGATCTCGACGACGAGCTGGTCTTCCTCGCCGGCGACGCCGGCACGGTCGCCCCGACCGACGCGCCGGCCCCGCCGGGGGTGGACGCCGCGTCACGCCACCAGGTGCTCGTCCGTGGCCCGCTCACCGACGGGGAGCCGGGCGTCCACGCCGGGGCCGTCTACCTCTTCCTCGCCGACGGCGGCCCCTCGTTCGACCACACCAACGGCTACGTCGAGTTCAGTCGGCACGCCGACGCCGACCGCTGGGCCGACCGCTCGTTCTGGACCGAGGACGACCCGGAGAAGCTCGGCACGTCGAACACCGGCTACGGCGCCAACCTCCTCGGCACCGTGTGCGGCACCGCCTACGAGCCCCTCGACGTCGAGGCCGGGGAGGAGCCGCGGACCTCGAAGGACCGCTTCCCGCTCGACGGCACCACGGTCCGCACCGCTGCCTACGAAGCGACGATGTCGGGGCGCTGGATGTTCCGCGACCTCGCCGTCGCCTCGGTCGAGCAGAACAAGCCGGCAACCGAGCGTGCGATCCCCGGCGCCGGCAAGGACGACCGCTTCGGCCCACGCAAGTACGGCGAGGACCTCGTCGACCGCTGGAAGGGTCGCGCGTTCCAGCAGAGCCCCGACTCGAGCATCTCCCTCGTCGGGTTCGAGGACGAGCAGGTCAACTGGGAGGCCAACTCGACCCTGCTCGGCTGGAAGGTCGGGCCGGTCCGCGCCATCCGCGAGATCTGGGGCGCCGACTCGGGCACCAACGTCACCAAGGTCGAGACCTTCTACCGCGACCTCGTCCAGCACCGGTACTACGTCCGCGTCCACCCGATCCCGTCGGACGGCCTCTACACGAGCTGGGACTACAACCGCGGCGTGGCCGAGACGTACTTCAACGCCCTGCGCCCCGAGGGCGTCGCGATCGACGGACGGAACGACGACGTCGGTCAGGTCGACGACGTGAACGGCAGGCCGGCGTTCTTCGACGCCCCCGACCCGACCTTCGACCTCCCCAGCGCGCTCTACCGCTGGGAGCAGGTCGCCGGCGCGGCCGGCACCGGCTCGCTCGTGTACTC
>JAHWKB010000055.1 GCA_019348115.1 Actinomycetota bacterium
AGGCGCAGGCGCCCGCCCCGGCGACGCCCCGCAAGGTCGCGGTGCCGCGCCGGCACCCGAGGTCCGGCGCCGCCGACGGCGGGTCGTCCGGCGGGGGACCGACCACGTCGGAGGGGACCGCGACCGCCACGACGCCGAAGGCGGACGCGAGGACCAAGGCCGAGGCCAGGGCGAAGGCCGAGGCGAAGGCCGGGGAGAAGGCCGGGGAGAAGGCCGGGGGCACCGCGGCCCCCCGGGGGCGCGGCGGTGAGAGCCCGCGCGAGGTGCTCGGTCGGATCAAGGGGGTGGGACCGGCGAAGCAGTCGGCCCTCCTCGACGAGTTCGGCTCGCTCGACGCCATCCGGGAGGCGAGCCTCGACGACCTCGCGGCCGTCAAGGGCATCGGACCGGCGCTGGCCGAGGCGGTGAAGGCCGGACTCGACGGCTGAATCGGGCCCCGCCGTCGGGTGCCCCACCACCACCGGTGGTGTCCCCGCGGGGTGCGCGGACCACAAGGAGTTGTGGTTCGCGCTTGACGGACCGCCTCCGGGCGCCCATGATTACGTCGTTGTAGTTCCACGGTTGTCCGACGGACGTGGGGCGAGCCCGAGACTCGGGTGCGCGACAGGGGCGAGGAGCGCGGAGTGGGAGCGATCGCCGAGCTGAGCACGACGCTCGACGTTGACGAGCAGGTCTGGATGCTCGAGGCCAAGTGCCTCGACGCCGACCCCGAGGCCTTCTTCCCGGAGAAGGGCGGGTCGACCCGGGAGGCGAAGCGCATCTGCAGCGCCTGTCCGGTGCGCAACGACTGTCTCGACTACGCGCTCGAGAACGACGAGCGCTTCGGGATCTGGGGCGGCCTCTCCGAGCGCGAGCGCCGGCGGGCCAAGCGGCTCGCCAGCTGACGTCGTCCGCCGGCCCCCGAGGGTCGGCGACGCCTCCTGCGCCGGAGGGCGCGCAGGTGGGCTGTGCTACCGTCCTCGCGGCTCCCGTCCCCCCCGTCGGGAGCCTCATCACGCGGGCCGCTCCGGCGGTCGGACCCCGTCCGCTCCCCCTGACCTCGGGTCGCTCGCCGTCCCGCGCCCGGGTCCGAACCCCGGCGACCGGGATCCCGCGACCCCGCCCGAGGAGGTGCGACGAGAGGTGGATGCTCCCCTCCCGCGCGTCCTCGCCATCCTCGTCGCCCACGACGGTGCGGCCTGGCTCGAGGCGTCCCTGACCGCGCTCCTGGCGCAGGACCACCCCGACCTCGAGGTGCTCGCCGTCGACAACGGCTCGACCGACGGGTCCCGCGCGATCCTGCTCGAGCACCTCGACGAGGAGGACGTGCTCGTCGCCGAGCGCGACCTCGGCTTCGGCGCCGCCGTCTCGATGGCGCTCGACGCCTCCCGCGCGGGCGAGGCCGAGCACGTGCTCTTCCTGCACGACGACTGTGTCCTGGCGCCCGACGCCGTGTCCCAGCTCGCGTTCCACCTCGCGGCCGACGACCGGCTCGCCGTCGTGGGTGCGAAGCTCGTCGACTGGGACGATCCGCGCCGGCTGCAGTCCGTCGGGTGGTCGGTGGACCTCACCGGACGCGCCGACTCCGGCCTCGAGGCCGACGAGCTCGACCAGGGCCAGCGCGACCAGGTCCACCGCGCCCTCTACGTGTCGACGGCCGCGATGCTCGTGCGCCGGTCGGCGTTCGAGGAGCTGGGCCGGTTCGACCGCCGCTACCACCTCTTCCGCGACGACCTGGACCTGTGCTGGCGTGCGTGGCTCGCCGGCTGGGACGTCGAGGTCGTGCCGGCCGCCGTCGGCCGCCACCAGGCCAGCGCCTCGAACTACCAGCGGCTCGGCCAGACCGCGTTCCTCGGCCCGCGGTACTTCGCCGAGCGCAACACCCTGGCCACGCTGCTCAAGAACTACGGCCTCCTGCGCCTCCTCGTCGTCCTGCCCCTGTTCCTCGTCGTCGGCGTGGCCAAGATCCTCGGCTTCATCGCCACGCGGCGGCTCTCCGACGCGTGGCAGACCCTCCGGGCCTGGGCCTGGAACGTCGTGCACCTCCGCGAGACCCGCCGACTCCGCGCCGCCGTCCAGGCCTCGCGCCAACGCAGCGACGGCGAGCTCCGTGACCTCTTCGCCAAGGTCGCCCCGCGCCTGCGCGCCTACGGCGAGGCCGTCGGGGAGTGGGTCGCCGGGTCGGACCTCGAGCTCGACCGCCCGACGGAGGGGCCGACCGACGAGCCCCAGACCGCCACCCACCGGCTCGTGGCCTACGTCCGCAGCCATCCGGTCTCCACGGCCGCCCTCGTGCTCGGGGCGCTCGGGCTCGTCATCGCGCTGCCGCTCCTCGGTGGGGGGCAGCTGCGGGGTGGCGAGCTGGCGCCGTGGCCCGCGTCGCCCCGCGCCTTCCTCGATGACTACGTGTCGTCGTGGCACGACGTCGGCGGCATCGGCACCAGCCGCTCGCCGTCGCCCGCCCAGGCCGTGCTCGCGGTGGTCCACGTCCTCGCCTTCGGCAGCTCGTGGCTCGCGCCCCGGCTGCTGCTCCTGGGGGCGCTCCCGCTCGCGTGGATCGTGGCGTTGCGCGCCGGGGCCTTCGTGACCGAGAAGCGCGTGCCGCGGGTGGCGGCCGCCACCGCCTACGTGCTGTCGCCTCCCGCCCTCACCGCGCTCATCACCGGCCGGATCGGGACCCTCGTCGTCGTGGTGGCGCTGCCCGGGCTGCTCGCCGCCTACGCCACCGCGATGCGCGCGGACGCCGCGCCGGACGACGCGTGGCGTGCCACGGCCGCGGCCGCGATCGTCGCAGCCGTCGCGATCGCCTTCGAGCCGCCCTTCCTGCTCGCCTTCCTCGCCTGGCTCGTCGTCGCGCTCGGCCTCGCCGCCGGCCTCGGGCCCTCCCGGCGGGTGCGGAAGAAGGTGGTCGTCCGGGTCCTCGCCACCGGGGTCGGGACCTTCCTGCTGCTGTTCCCGTGGTCGGTGTCGCTGTTCGCCGGCGACAGCCCCGTCCTCGGCGGCGTCTCGCCCGTCGGTGCCGACGCGCAGCCGTTCACCCAGTGGCTCCTCATGGCGCCGGAGCTCCTCGGGGTGCCGGGTGTCGTCGCCGGCGTGGGCTTCCTCCTCGCCGGTCTGCTCGGCGTCGTCTTCGGGTTCTCGCGCCGGCCGCTCGCCGTCACCGCGCTGTGGGCCGTCGCGCTGCTCGGCATCTTCGCCGCGTGGGGTCTCGGCCGCGCCGGCGAGGACGCCTGGGCGTGGCCCGGGCTCCCGCTCGTGTTCGTCGCCGGCGCCCTCTCGGGGCTCCTGGTCATCGCCATGGCGACCGCCGGCCCCCAGCTCGCGGCGCACTCCTTCGGCTGGCGCCAGGTCGCCGCCGGGACGACCACGTTCGCGATCACGGCCGGGCTCGCCGTGTCCGCCGCCTCGCTCCTCGACGACCCCTGGAGCGCGTTCGTCGTCGGCGAGCCGGCGCTGCCCGCCTTCATCGCGGTCGAGGAGCCCGAGGCCGGCGACTTCCGCGTGCTCGTCCTCGCCGACGAGGACGGGGTCGTCGAATGGGACGTCACCGGCCCCGGGGGGCCGACGATGGCGAGCTACGGCGTGCCCGTGCCGCGCCGCTTCGTCGACGCCGTCCGCTCCGACATCGAGGACGTCGTCAGCGGCGCCGACCCGGGGGCCGCCGGCCGGCTCGGGCTCTTCAACATCCGCTACGTGGTCGTGCCCGAGGCGGGGCGCAGCGACGAGCTCGGGCAGGTGCTCGGTGACCAGCTCGACCTCGAGCCGCAGCCCGTCGCCGAGGGCCAGGTGCTGCGCGTGACCGGCTGGCTGCCGCGCGCCACCTTCCTCCCCGATGAGGCCGTCGACACGGTCGTCCGTCGCGGCGAGGTCTCGCGCGGCTCGCAGGAGGTCGCGCTCGAGCGCGAGGGTGGAGCGGCCCGGTTCGTCGGCGACACCGACGTCCCCGGGTCGGTGCTGGTCTCCGAGATCGCCACGACCGCGTGGGAGGCGCACGCCGACGGGCGCCGGCTCGAGCTCGCCACGCAGGACGGTCTCCTCCGCTTCGACGTGGCCGAGCCCGCCGACCGCATCGTCGTCGAGCACGCGCACCAGGGGCGCCGCTCGGTGCTGGTCGCGGTGCAGCTCTTCGTCTTCCTCATCGCGCTGTCGCTGATGCTCCGGCCGCCGCGGTTCGCGCAGGAGAGCCGACGATGAGGCGCCCACCCGCGTGGACGCTGGTCCTCGTCGTCGCGGCGGTCATCGCCGGCGGTGTCCTCATCGACCGGGCCGCTCCGTCGACCGCCACGGCGCGTCCCGACCCGGTCCTCGCCGGGGCCGCGATGTCCGGCGCCTGGTACTGCGCCGCGGGCGACACCACGGAGGGCGCCCAGATGCGCGTCATCGCCGCGACCCCACCGCGGGAGGGCGACACGGCGTCCGAGATCACGATCGACACGTTCGGCGCCGGCGAGGCCGCGACCGGGCGCGAGGTCGCCGTGCCCCCGGGCGGCAGCACCTCACGCGAGATCGCCGCGGGCCGCGCGGAGGCCGGCATCGCGTCGCGGTGGTGGGACGCGCCGGCGGCGGTGTCGCGGAGCGTCCTCGTGCGACCGACCGGGGGGCCGGAGGGCTGGATCGAGGGGCCGTGCGAGCCCGAGCCGAGCGCGCGGTGGATCGTCCCCGGGGTGGCCACCTCCGGCGGTGCCCAGGCGACGCTCGCGCTCGGCAACCCCTTCGACAGCGATGCCTCGGTCACGATCGCGTTCACGACGCCCGATGGGCTCGTGGAGCCGCAGCTGCTCGAGAACGTCGTCGTCCCGAAGCGCTCGACGCGGCAGATCCTGCTGAACGAGCACGCGCCCGAGGAGCCCGACCTCGGCGTCCTCGTGCAGGCGCGCTCGGGCCGGGTCGTCGTCGAGGCGGTGCAGACGCTGTCGGCCGCGATCGGTGGGGTGGACGGGGTCTCGCTCGTGAAGGCCGCGGCGCAGCCCGCCGAGACCTGGACGGTGCCGTGGCTCGACGTCGACGACGGCGACGTCCAGAGCTGGCTGTGGGTCACCAACGTCGAGGACCGGGCGGCGGCCCTGGCGCTCACCCTCCACACCGAGGCGGGCGGTGTGGTCCCCGAAGGGGTCGACGAGATCACGCTGGAGCCCGGCACCACCCAGCGGATCGACCTGCGGGGCCTCCTCCCCGAGGGCCGCACGCGGGCCGGCGTCACGGTCCGCTCCGAGAACTCGGTGCCGATCACGGCCTCCGTCGCCACCGAGTACGGCGGTGGCGACCCCGCGCGGACCGGGTTCGCGGTGCAGCTCGGTGCGCCGGCGCCGGACGCGCTCTGGGTCCTGTCGGGTGGGCCACCCGCCGGCCGGGACACGGCCGTGCACCTCAGCAACCCCGGCTCCGAACCGGCGATCGTCGACATCGTCCTCGCCACGTCCCCCACGGCGGTCGCCCCGCCCGAGCTCGAGGACATCGCCATCCCGCCGGGCTCGCTGCGGTCGGTCAACCTCACGCCGCACCTGCGCGCGGACGCCACCGACCACTCGGTGTTCGTCGTGGCCTCCGAGGGGACCGTCGTCCCCGGTCGTCGCGCGCTCGACCGCGCCGGCACGATGCGGCTCGTCGCCGGCGGCGGCGTCCCCGGAGCGCTGTGGGCGGGTGGGCGCGTCGTGCCGCCGGTCGACTACGAGCCGACGCTGACGCAGCGGCTCGGCACCGATCTCGGGCCGCGGACCGAGGACCCGCTCGAGGTGCCTGCACCCGCGGAGACCGCGACCCCGACGATGTCGCCGACGCAGATCGTCCCGGCACCGGAGCCGACCGGCACGCCGACGGCGACGGCGACCGACGATGCCGGCGGAGACGACGCCGACGACGACGGCTAGCCCCAGCCGAGCTCGTCGAGACGGTCGTCGTCGATGCCGAAGTGGTGGGCGATCTCGTGGACGACCGTGTCCTGGACGATCACGTCGAGCTCGGCGCGCGAGCGCGCACGCGCCTCCAGCGGCTTGCGGTAGAGGGTGATGCGGTCCGGCAGGAGCGTGGCGTCCCAGCCGCGCTCGGTGCGAGGGACGCCCTCGTAGAGCCCGAGGAGGATGACGTCCTCGCCGTCGACCACGTCCGCCGGGGGCACGTCCTCGATCACGATCTGGACGTTGTCCACGTAGGCGAGGAGCTCCGGCGGGAGCGAGGACAGCGCGTCCTCGACCATCCGCTCGAACGCCCCGGCCCGGAGCGGGCGGAAGCCGTCCACCGGTCGTCGCCGGGGATCGACGGGAGAGCGGCGGCTGCGGCCGTGGCGGTCGTCCATGGAAGGCGAGCCTACTGCGGGGTGCCCGTACCGCCGCGGGCGAACCACAACAACCGCTTGGGTGTCGGCGGTTACCCAAGACGACCGTGGCGTGCGCCGGGTGCTTGTCGAACCACATCGCTGTCGTTTACCGTCCCGTCCATGGCTGACATGGGTGAGGCGCGCAGCGCCACGCGGGACGCGGTGGTCCGCCCCCTCTCTCGGGTGGCGGGTCGTCCCTGTGCCCGACCGGGATGTCCCTCGCCGGCGCGGGCGACGCTGTCGTTCCGCTACGCGACCCGCGAGGCGTGGCTCGAGGGCCTCGCCGATGAGGCGTCGCCGGCGACCTACGACCTCTGCGGCGCGCACGCCGACAAGACCCGCCCGCCCACCGGGTGGGGGATCGTCGACCAGCGTCCCGCTGACGACCAGGAGGCCGCCACCTCCACCCCGTCGCGCGACCTCGGCGACGAGCACACGGTGGCCGTGCTGGCCGCTGCGCTCCGCGCCGTGCCCGACCGCCCCGCCTCGCCGGCGCCGGTCGAGGTCGAGGCCGAGGCCGAGGCCGTCGTCGAGCCGGAGCCCGAGCTCCTCGACGCCGAGGACACCCGGTCGCCGGGCGTCGTGGCGCTCGACGAGCTCGAGCTCTCCGACGGGGTGCGCGGCGGCATCGAGGACGCGCTCGCCGAGCTCGCCGCCGTCGCGCGCGGCGACGAGGGCGCCGAGCAGATCGCCATCGCGCTCGACGACGATCCCGCGCCGACGACCGCCCCGGCCGAGGGCGCGTCCGACACGCACGCGCCGGCCGAGGGCGCGCACGACGTCCCGGTCCCGCGTCCCGTCCGCGCCGCCCGCGAGCGCGCCAGCGACGACACCACCGGGGGCCCCGCCCGCTCCTGGTGAGCGCGCCGCGCCGCGGTGCTCCGCCCGTGGGTCGCGTCCCGCGCGTTCCTGCGCGTTCCCGTCGCGACCGTGGGCACGACCGCGACCGTGGGCAGCTGGGCCCCGCATGCGGGGAGATGCTGCTCGCAGTCGGCCCGCTGCTCGCGGTCGGGGCACGAACGCGCAGCCCCGTGCCAAGGGTGGACGGTGCCTGATGTTGTTTCTTGGGTGCCAACAGTTACCTAAGATGTCGACGATCGCCGGCGAGCGCCGGGGCCGACCGAGCGAGAGGAGCGTGCGTGGCCATCCCCCGCGAGCTGGTGAACGGTGTCCGCCGACTGGACGAGTACGACCTCCGCCGGCTCATGATCCTCGCGCGCGGACTGCTGCTCCACGCGGACGGCCCGCCGTCGGGGGCGGTCGACGAGGCCGGCGCGGTGCCGGTCAACGTCACCTACCGCCAGGAGGAGGTCCGGTGCGGGAAGGACACCTGCAGCGCGTGCCCGCACGGCCCGTACTGGTACGCGTACTGGAAGGAGGACGGTCGGACGCGTTCGCAGTACATCGGCCGCCACCTCCCGGGCGAGCCGCTCGAGGAGGTCGTCCCGGACCGGGGGCGGTGACCTCCGGGGACCGACGGCCGCAGCACTACGCTCCCGGGCCCACCGATCCGAGGATGCCTCCGTGGCGGACGCCGGCGCGCTCGACGCGATCTTCAAGGCCTACGACGTGCGCGGGCTCGTGGGAAGCCAGCTCGACGACGACACGGTCCGTGCCATCGGTGCCGCCACGGCCGAGGTGCTGGCCGACGCGGGCGCGCTGGTGGTCGGCCACGACATGCGGCCGTCGTCGCGACCGCTCGTCGACGCGTTCATCGCCGGCGTGACGGCGACGGGCACCGACGTGATCGACATCGGGCTCGCGTCGACCGACATGCTGTACTTCGCGTCCGGCGAGTTCGACGCCGCCGGCGCCATGTTCACGGCGAGCCACAACCCGCCGGCCTACAACGGCATCAAGCTGTGCCGGGCCGGGGCGCAGCCGGTGTCGATGGACACCGGGCTCGCCGACATCCGCGACCGCGCCCGCGACGTGCTCTCGGCCCCGCTCGCGCGCGACGGCGCGACGGCCGGTGAGGTCCGGACCGAGGACGTCCTCCCGCGCTTCGCGGCACACGTCCGCACGTTCGTCGACCTCGCCGCCCTCCGACCGGTGACGCTCGCCGTCGACGCCGGCAACGGCATGGCCGGTCACGTCGTCCCCGCGGTGTTCGAGGACCTGCCCTTCGAGGTGGTCGAGCTGTACTTCGAGCTCGACGGCACCTTCCCGAACCACCCCGCCAACCCGCTCGAGCCCGAGAACCTCGTCGACCTCCAGCGCGTGGTCCGCGAGCAGGGGCTGCCGCTCGGGCTCGCGTTCGACGGCGACGCCGACCGCATGTTCGCGGTCGACGAGCACGGCGACCTCGTCCCGTCCTCGTTGATCGCCGCGGTCGTCGCCGACCGCCTCCTGGCAGCGCACCCTGGCGAGACGATCCTCTACAACCTCATCTGCTCGCACGCCGTCCCCGAGACGATCGAGGCCGCCGGCGGCACGGCGGTGCGCACCCGGGTCGGGCACAGCTTCATCAAGGCGCGCATGGCCGAGACCGGCGCGATCTTCGGGGCGGAGCACTCGGGGCACTACTACTTCCGCGACAACTACCGCGCCGACTCGGGGATCATCGCGGCGCTCGTCCTCCTCGAGGCCGTGGCGGACGCCGGCGCCCCGCTGTCCGAGGTCGTGGCGCCGTACGACCGCTACGTCGCGTCCGGCGAGCTCAACTTCGAGGTCGCCGACGTCCCCGCCGCGACCGCCGCCGTGGCCGAGGCCTTCGCCGACCGCGGCGAGAGCGACCGCGAGGACGGGCTCACCGTGCGCACCGCCGCGGGCTGGTTCAACCTCCGACCGAGCAACACCGAGCCGCTCCTGCGGCTCAACGTCGAGGGTCCGGACCGACCGTCGATGGAGCGGCTCCGCGACGAGGTGGCCGCTACGGTTCGCGCGGCCGGCTGAGAGCCCGCCGGCGACGATCCCACCGCAAGGACACCACCGTGGCCCTCGACGAGAAGCTGCTCGAGATCCTCGTGTG
Organism: Actinomycetota bacterium; assembly: GCA_019348115.1. Lineage (GTDB taxonomy): Bacteria > Actinomycetota > Nitriliruptoria > Nitriliruptorales > Nitriliruptoraceae > JAHWJY01. The sequence goes on from JAHWKB010000055.1 coordinate 9,264, forward strand.
CCCCGACTGCCACGGCGACGTCGAGTACAAGGACCGTCGACACCTCGTCATCTGCACCCGGTGCGGGCTGCAGTACCCGGTGAAGGACGGCATCCCCTCGATGCTCGTCGAGGAGGCGAAGCGCCCGCGCGGGTGAGCGTCGCGATGCCGCGCGGCCGACCTCAGCTGCGCCCGTAGGCGTCCTCGAGACGTTCGATGTCGTCCTCGTCGAACTCGCCGAACGCCACCTCGAGGAAGCGCCCCGACGCGTCGCCGGCGCGGACGCGGTGGACGGACCCGGCGGGCACGAGGTGGGGCTCGCCCACGGACGGCGACAGCTCGTCGTCGTCGATGACGAACGTGAGCCCGGGGTCGAGCGCGACCCACAGCTCGTCGCGCCTGGCGTGGCGCTGCAGGCTCAGCACGCCACCGGCCTCGACCTCGATGATCTTCACCGTGCAGCGCTCGTTGAACGCGTAGCGGGTGAAGCGGCCCCAGGGGCGCTCGTCGGTCTCGATGGCGTCGCGCGGGTCGGACATGCTGCTCCCTCCGTCGGGTCCGGGAGCGTAGTGCCGCGGCCCGCTGCGACCGCCGGGTCGACCGTCTAGCGTCTGCCCCCGTCCGGCCCCGCGCCCGCCGGCCGGTCCCGACCGAGGAGTCTCCCGTGCGCCCCGAGGCCGACCTCGTCGCCCGCACCGCGCTCGCGCTCGCGCCGCGCCTGCACCAGGAGTCCGTGGACGTCTTCCTGACCCTCGGTTCGGGGCTGTCGTCCGTGGCGGACCGCATCGAGGACCCCGTCGACATCCCGATGGCCGCCCTACCGAACGTCGCGGTGTCGACCGTGCCCGGCCACACCGGCACGCTGCGCTTCGGCACGATCGCTGGCCAGCGTGTGCTGGCACAGCTGGGGCGCGTCCACCTCTACGAGGGGCACGAGCCGCAGGACGTGACGCGCATGGTGAGCGTGGCGGCCTGGCTCGGAGCGTCCACGTTCGTGGTGACCAACGCGGCCGGCGGGCTGGAGCCGAGCTGGTCGCCGGGCGACCTCATGGTGCTCGAGGACCACCTCAACCTGACCGGCGCGACGCCGCTGATCGGCGTGCTCCGGGACGAGGCGCCGGTCTTCCTGGACATGGCGGGCGCCTACGACCCGGAGCTCCGGGCGATCGCGCACCGCGTCGCCGACATGCAGGACGTCGAGCTCCGGGACGGGGTCTACGCCGGGCTCGTGGGGCCGGCGTACGAGACGCCCGCCGAGGTCCGGATGCTGCGGACGCTCGGGGCCCAGGCGGTGGGCATGTCGACGGTGCTCGAGGTCATCGCGGCGCGGGCGCACGGGATGCGGGTGCTGGGCTTCTCGTCCATCACCAACGTCCACGGGGAGGGCGTGTCGACGAGCCACGAGGAGGTGATCGAGGTCGGCGGTCAGGCCGCGCGGCGCCTCGCGGGGATCGTGCTCGGGGTGCTGGAGGAGATCTGACCGCGGCCGGTCCTCGGACCGGTGTCGGATCTCCTCGGCCTGGCAGGGGTCAGACGGCGCGGAGCTCGGGGAGCTCGAGGACCTCGGCGATGGTGGCGGCGTGCGCCATCACCTCCTCGGCCGAGATGCCACAGAAGTCGCAGTCGAGGCCGGGGTAGACGGTCCAGCTGCAACGGCAGGTGATGCGCTCCATCGGTGCACCTTCCGGGGACGTGGGGGCGTGCTCGATCCGTCCAACGAGCGCGTGAGGTGTCGGTTACGCACGGTCATGTCCGGTCGTCCACCGTCGCGCCGGCGCCACGCTCGACGCCGGCGGCCCGCCCGGCGACGCTCGCACGATGGGTCCGCTCCGTGCCGTCGCCGAGCTGCTCGCCCCGTCCCGGTGTCCGAGCTGTGGCGGGCGGTCCCCCCTGCCGTGGTGCCGAGCCTGCGCACCCGCCGTCCGGGTGATCGATCCGGATGGGGCCTGCGGGCGGTGCGGGCTCGCTGATGCGGCACCGCGGGACGGGCACGGCTGCTGGCCTCCCGACGGTCCCGTGGGGCGATCGATCGCGGCGTTCGTCTACGAGGGTCCGGTCGCCGATGCCGTGGTCGGGGCGAAGGCGGGTGGGGGGTGGGCGGCGTGGCCGCCGCTCGGGGAAGCCCTCGCCGCCACGCTGGTCGCCGCCGGCGTGACCGGCGACCTGGTCGTGCCCGTCCCCACCGATCCCCGACGCCGACGCCTCCGGGGCGTCGACCACACGGACGTCCTCGCCGGCGCGGTCGCGACCGTGCTGGCCGTACCCACCGTCCCGGCGCTGCACGTGCGGGCCGGCCGGACCGACCAGGCGGAGCAGCCGGTCGCGGTCCGGCGCGACGTCGCCCTCGACGCCTTCCGGCCCGCACGCCGACTGCCCCCGGTGCGGGCGCTCCTGGTCGACGACGTCCTCACGTCCGGCGGGACGTCCTGGTCGGCGGCCGCGGCCCTGCGACGCGCCGGCGCGAGGGAGGTGACCGTCGCCGTCGTGGCGCGTGCCGGCCGCCACCCCCTCGGGCCCACCCGCCACCTGACCGCACGGCCGTGAGCGGTCCGCGTTTCCCGCCGCCACGTCGGGAGCCCACTGCTACCGTCGGCCGTGGGCGGTCGGGAACCCGTTTCCCGGTCGGGCACGCGCCGCACGGCGCCGCCACGGAGAGCCCGTGGTCACGCCGACGAGAGGCGCGAGACAACTCGACCAACCTGCGGTCCTCCCGGTCGTCGTCGAACGACGAGGAGGCCCCATGCACGTCACCGTCAAGGGCAAGAACCTCGACGTCCCAGCCCACATCCGGGATGAGGCCGTCGCCAAGCTGTCGAAGGTCCGGAAGCTGTTCGACCGGTTCATCGACATGGAGGTCGTCTTCTCGGAGGACAGGAACCCCCGCATCGAGGACAAGATCCACTGCGAGGTCGTCCTCCACGCGAAGGGGAAGTACCTCCGGGCCACCGCCGCCGGACCCGATCCCATCACCGCGATCGACCGCGCCGAGGCCAAGCTCGCCCGGCAGGTGCGCAAGTACAAGACGAAGGTCGTCGACAAGCAGCGTCAGCTGAGCGCGACCGCGGCACACGCCGGGCACACGCCGCCGACGTCCATGGCGGTGGAGGCGGAGTAGTCGCCGTCCCGGAGGGGCCCGTCCGGGGACCGGGCTCCTCCGTCGTCGTCACGTCTCGTCATGCCGGTGCGGTCACGACGCATCATGCGTGCACCCCCCGGTCCGGTCACCTTCCCGGCTGACGGAGGGTGCGATGGGCTAGACTCGGCGCGCCGGTCGGACGTCCACGGGGCCCCATCAGACGCCCTCCGGCAGGGAGGGCACACGGTGGCAGACGAGCGGATCCGCATCCTCATCGCCGACGACCACGAGCTGTTCCGGCGGGGTCTCCGCATGGTGCTCGAGGACGAGCCGGACATCGAGGTCCTCGGTGAGGCCGGTGACGGCCAGACGGCCGCCGAGCTCGCGCTCGAGGAGATCCCCGACTGCGTCGTCATGGACGTGCGCATGC
>JAHWKB010000228.1 GCA_019348115.1 Actinomycetota bacterium
GTGAACGCGCCGGCGTAGAGGGCCTTGCCGACGATGGCGGCGTCGACGCGCTCGTGGCAGTCGGCGAGGACCCGCAGGTCGTCGAGGGTCGAGACGCCGCCCGAGGCCGTGACGGCGGCGTCGGTGGCGTCGGCGACCTTGGTCAGCATCTCGACGTTGGGGCCCTGGAGCATCCCGTCCTTCGCGACGTCGGTGTAGACGAAGCGAGGCACGCCCATGGCGGTGAAGGTCTCGAGCGCCTCGAACAGGTCACCGGCCTCCTCGGTCCACCCGCGTGCCTGCAGGACGCTCCCCCGCGCGTCGAGCCCGACGGCGATGCGTGGGCCCACGCGGTCGAGGACCTCGCGCACGAAGCCGGGGTCGGTGAGCGCCATCGTCCCGAGAACGACCCGCTCCGCGCCGTAGCGGAGCGACGCCTCGACGTCGTCGACGGTGCGGACGCCGCCGGACGCCTGCACGCGGCAGCCGGTGGCCGCCACGATCGTCTCGATGAGGTGGCGGTTGCGCGGCTCACCGGTGAAGGCGGCGTCGAGGTCGACGACGTGGAGCCAGTCCGTGCCGGCGTCCGCGAAGCGCTGCGCGGCGGCCACCGGGTCGTCGTCGTAGACGGTCTCGGCGTCCGCCTTGCCCTGGGTCAGCCGGACGGCGCGGCCGTCCTTGATGTCCACGGCCGGGTAGAGGGTGAGGGGCATCGGCGGGATCCTGCGACGGGCGGGACGGGGGACGTGGAGACCCACGGTACGTGCTGGATCAGCACCGACGCGAGCGGGGTCATCCCAGCGAGGCGACCCAGTTCGCCAGGAGGCGCGCCCCGACGTCCGCCGACTTCTCGGGGTGGAACTGGGTGCCGACGACGTTGCCGACACGGGCGAGGCAGGGGAAGTCCACCCCGCCGTAGGAGCACGTCGCGACCACGTGGGCCGGGTCGCTCGGCTGGGCGTAGTAGCCGTGGACGAAGTACGCCCGCTCCCCCGCCACGCCGGCGAGGAGCGGGTCCTCCTCGTGGCCGGGCGCCGGGGTCAGCACGTCCCAGCCCATGTGCGGGACGACCGCGTCCTCGGGCAGCCGCAGCACGCGTCCGGGGAGCACGCCCAGCCCGGGGACGTCGCCTTCGTCGGAGTGCTCGTAGAGGAGCTGCATCCCGACGCAGATGCCGAGGACCGGCCGGTCCTCGGCGATCCAGGAACGCAGGAGCTCCTCGAGACCGGCGGCACGGAGGTTCGCGAGACAGGTGCTGAAGTGCCCGACCCCGGGGACGAGGAGGGCGTCCGCGTCCCCGGCCTCGTGGGCGGCGTCGGTGATGAAGGCGGCGGCGCCGGCCCGCTCGAGCCCCCGCTGCGCGGAGCGGACGTTGCCCGCCTCGTAGTCCAGGACCGCGACGCGCGGCTGCGTCACTGCAGCACGCCCTTCGTCGACGGCACGCCGGCGCCGGTCACCGCGACCGCGCGTCGCAGCGCGACCGCGACGCCCTTGAAGACCGACTCGAAGATGTGGTGGCTGTTGTCGCCGCTCACGTTCGTCACGTGGAGGGTGATGCGGGCGTTCGCGACGACCGACTCGAAGAAGTGCTTCACGAGCGTCGTCTCGAAGGTGCCCACGAGCTCGACGGGCGTGTCGACCTCGTACACGAGGTAGGGCCGACCCGACAGGTCGATCGCGACCTCGGTGAGAGCCTCGTCGATGGGGACGCGTGCGTCGCCGAACCGCTCGACGCCGGCGCGGTCGCCCCACGCCTCGGCGAGCGCCTGGCCGAGCGCGATGCCGACGTCCTCGACCGTGTGGTGCGCGTCGATCTCGACGTCGCCGTCCGCCTGGACACGGAGGTCGAGCCGCCCGTGGCGACCGAGCTGGTCGAGCATGTGGTCGAAGAACGGGACGCCCGTCGACACGTCGGACGTGCCGGTACCGTCGAGTTCGACCTCGACGACGATGGTCGTCTCCTTCGTCTTGCGTTCGACGCGTCCGCGACGGGACATCGGGTCCTCCGGAAGGGTTCGGGCGCGCTGACCGTACCGCCGGCGCCGGGACGGACGTCAGCCGGCGACGAGCGCGCGGACCGCCTCGAGGAACACGTCGTTCTCGTACGGCGTCCCGATGGTGACGCGGAGACAGCCCTCGAGGCGCGGGCGCGTGGAGAAGTCCCGCACGAGGACACCTCGCTCCAGCAGCCGGTCGAACAGGCCGTCCACCGGCGTGCGGAAGAGCAGGAAGTTGCCGGTCGAGGGCCACACCTCGACGCCCGGGAGCTGACCGAGTGCCGCGGCGACCCGGTCGCGCTCGGCGGAGACCCGCGGCACGTGGTCGAGGAGCTGCTCGCGCATGTCGAGGGCGGCGAGCCCCGCGACCTGCTTCACCGCGTCCAGGTGGTACGGGAGGCGGACCTTGCGGAGGTCGTCGATGACCCAGTCGTGCGCCAGCAGGTAGCCGAGGCGCAGGCCGGCGAGGCGGTAGGCCTTGGAGAAGGTGCGGCTCACGACCAGCCGCGGCAGCTCGTCGAGGAGCTCGCGCGCCGAGACGCCGCCGAACTCGACGTACGCCTCGTCGATGACGACGAGCGCGTCGCCGGCGTCGTGGAGCGCCCGCACCGCCGCCAGCGAGGTCGGGACGCCGCTGGGGTTGTTCGGGTTCGCGATGCACACGAGAGCGGGGCGGTGGCGGGCGACGGCCTCGGTGGCGACCGCCTCGGTCAGGCGGAAGTCGTCGGGCAGGTCGTGCTCGACGGCGTCGGTGTTGGCGACGCGCGCGATGAGCGGGTGCGCCGAGTAGCCGGGGCGGAAGAGCAGCAGCCGCCGTCCCGGTCCGCCGTAGGCCTGGAAGAGCTGGAGCAGGATCTCGTTGGAGCCGTTGGCCGTCCACACCCGGTCGGTGGTCAGCCCCTCGATGCCGGCGATCGCGGTACGGAGCGCGGTCGCCGGACGGTCCGGGTACCGGTGGAGCTGGAGCTGCTGGATGCCCTCGGCGACGGCCGAGAGGTAGGCCGGCGGTGGCGGCTCGGCGGTCTCGTTGGTGTTGAGGCGCACGTGGACGTCGAGCTGCGGGGCGCCGTACGGCGTCACGTCGCGCAGGTCGTCGCGGACGGGGACCCGGTCGCTCACGACGACCGGTCCGGCAGCCGGACATCGACGGCGCGGGCGTGCGCGGGGAGGTCCTCGGCGGCGGCGAGGGTCCGCACGGAGTCGGCGAGCGCCTCCAGAGCCGGCTGGTCGTACTCGACCCAGTTCACGGGGACGAGGTAGCTCGACGTCGAGAGCCCGCCGGTGAACCGCGCCGTGCCGGAGGTCGGCAGCGTGTGGTTCGGTCCTGCCGCGTAGTCCCCGAGCGAGACGGGCGTGGGGTGACCGATGAAGGTCGTGCCGGCGTACCGGACGCGTTCGGCCACGGCGAAGGCGTCGGCGGTCTGGACCTCGAGGTGCTCGGCCGCGAAGGCCTCGGCGACCTCGACGGCGTGGTCGATGTCGTCGACGAACACGACCGCCCCCTGGCCCTCGAGCGCCGCCGCGACCCGCTCCTGGTGTCGGGTGCCGGCGATCTCCTCCTCGAGCATGGCCTCCACGCCGTCGAGGATCCCGGGCGTCGGGGTGATGAGGAGGCACGTGGCGAGCTCGTCGTGCTCCGCCTGTGCCACGAGGTCGGCGGCGACGGCCCTGGGGTCGGCGGTGTCGTCGGCGATGATCGCGATCTCGGTCGGGCCGGCGACGGCGTCGATCCCGCAGCGCCCCTCGCTCTGCACCTGCTGCTTCGCCAGCGCGACGTACATGTTCCCCGGCCCGACGACCTTGTCGCACGGCGGGACCGTCCCGGTGCCGTACGCCATGGCGGCGACCGCCTGGGCGCCCCCCACGCGGTAGACCTGGTCGACGCCGAGGAGATGCGCCACAGCGAGGATGGTGCGGTTCGGCCAGCCGTCCCCACCGGTCGGCGGCGTGCAGAGCACGATGTCCTCGACGCCGGCGACCTGCGCGGGCA
>JAHWKB010000229.1 GCA_019348115.1 Actinomycetota bacterium
TCGGCCTCATCCGTGGTGTCGAGAAGTTCGACCACACCAAGGGCTACAAGTTCTCCACCTACGCGACGTGGTGGATCCGCCAGGCCCTGCAGCGGGGCCTCGCGAACACCGGCCGCACCGTCCGTCTCCCCGTGCACGTGCACGAGCTGATGGGCAAGGTCCGCTACGCCGAGTTCGCGCTCCTGCAGCAGCTCGGCCGCGAGCCCTCCGAGGGCGAGATCGCCGCCGAGCTCGGCCTGCCGGTCGAGCGGCTGCGTGAGGTCCGCCTCGCCGCCCAGGACGTCGCGTCGCTCGACAAGCCGATCGGCGAGGACGGCGACGCCACGATGGGCGAGCTCGTCGCCGACGAGGACGCCATCGACCCCGAGGGTGCCGCCACCGCGGTGCTCGCCCAGCGCGAGGTCGCCCGCGCCCTCGCCGCGCTCACCGACCGCGAGCGCACCGTCCTGATGCTCCGCTACGGGCTCATGGACGGCGAGGAGCACACCCTCGAGGACATCGGCGCCCAGTTCGGGCTGACGCGCGAACGCATACGGCAGATCGAGAAGAAGACCCTCACGAAGCTCCGCCACCCGAGCCGTGGCTTCCAGCTCCGCGGCCTCCTGGACAGTGTCGATGCTCCGAGCTGACGCTCGGAGCGCGCCGGGCGTGCTCGCTGCGCCCCGCGCCGCCGGCGACGTGGACGCTCCCAGCTGAGCCACCTCACCCCGCACGGAACCCGGCGCTCGCGCCGGGTTCCGTCGTTCAGACCTCGATGACGATGCAGGTGATGTTGTCGACGCCGCCACGCTCGAGGGCGGTCTCGATGAGCTGGTCGCACAGCGCCTGGGCGTCGGCGTCCTGGAGCAGCACGTCGCGGATGTCGCGGTCGGCGAGCATGTCGGTGAGCCCGTCGGTGCAGAGCAGCACCTTGTCGCCGGGCTGGAGGTCGACCTCCGCCGCTTCGGGCTCGACCTTCTTCGACGAGCCGATGGCCTGGGTGAGGCTCCGGCCGCCCCGGCCGCCCCAGACGTGGTCCTCGGTGATGCGGATGAGGCGCTCGTCGGTCAGGACGTAGGCGCGGCTGTCGCCGATGTGCGCGCAGGTGAGGGTGGTCTCGTCGGCGTCGAGGTGCGCGACGACGGCGGTCGTGCCCATGCCGCGCTTCTCGGGGTCGGTGGTGGCGGCCTCGACGACGGCCTCGTGGGCCTTGATCAGCGCCTGGGTGAGGGCCTGCATGCGGTCGGAGGACTCGAGCGCGCCGTTGGACAGGGCGAGGTCGAGTGCCGCGACGGCCTCGCGGGAGGCGACGTCGCCGGCGGGGTGCCCGCCCATGCCGTCGGCCACGACGAACAGACGGCGGTCGCCGTCGGAGAGGAACGAGTCCTCGTTCTTGGGGCGCCGGTGACCGACGTCGCTCCCCGAGCCGCTCCTCACGTGCGTTCCGATCCCGTCGGGGCGTCTTGCCGTCGGAGTGACGGTAGGCAGACAGGTCCGGGTTGTCGGGAGTTGGCGGGGTCGAACGGGCACCGCCCGGGGGGCACGTCCGGACGGTCTCCCGGGCCCGCTGGGTACGCTCCGCCCGATGCGTCCCCTCCCCGCCCTCCAGCTCCTGGCCGGCCTCGTGGCGCTCGCGCTGGCATCCACGGTCGTCGTCCGGGGCAACGAGGGCACCGAGGCGTCCCCGGACGCCGCCCCGGCCGAGGTGCTGACCGAGCTGGGCGAGCCGCCGGCGACCGCCGCTCCCTCGGCGGGCCCCCCGACCGAGGCGTCGACGGACACCTCGGCCGCGCCGTCCCCCGAGCCGCCGGTCCCGGTGTCGCGACCGGCCCTGCAGGCCCGGCTCGAGGCGCTCCTCACGTCGCCGGCGTTCGCGATGTCCGGTGCCACCGTCGGCGTCGCGGTCCGGGACGAGCACGGACGCGCCGTCGTGGACGTCGCGAGCGACACGCCCCTCCTGCCGGCGTCGACGATGAAGATGGTCACGGCCGCATCCGCGCTCCTGACGTTCGGCGCGGAGCACCGCTTCGGGACGGTCGCCGGCGTGACGGCTCCCGTCACCCGCAACGGCACCGTCGTCGGCGACCTCGTCCTCGTCGGGAGCGGCGACCCCGTGCTCGGCACGCCCACGTACGAGAGGTGGATCTACCCGGCGCGGCCGCGGACCCCGCTGGAGGAGCTCGCCGACGGCGTGGTCGCGAGCGGGGTGCGGCGCATCACCGGCGCGGTGGTCGGCGACGGCAACGCGTTCATCGCGGACTCCGTGGCCGACGGCTGGCCCGAGCACTACCTCTGGGAGCTCGACGCCCGGCACATCACCGGTCTCACCGTCGACGGCGGGCTCGGCTACACGGTCGACGAGCGGGCGGACCCGCCGCAGGTGACGATCGAGCTCACGGAGGAGCCGGCACGGCTGACCGCGGCGGCGTTCGCCCGGATGCTCGTCGAGCGCGGCGTCACGATCGAGCGGGGCGCCCGGGCCGCGCCCGAGGCCTCGGACATCGTCGAGGTCGTGGCCTCCGTGGAGAGCCCGCCGCTGGGCGACATCCTGCGACACATGGTGGAGCGCTCCGACAACCAGGTGGCCGACACCCTCTTCCAGACCGCCGGCGTGGCCCGCGCCGGGGTCGGCTCGTGGGCCATGGGCGAGCTCGCGGCGCGGGCGGCGCTGGCGACCGTCGGCGTGACCGCACGGGGGCTCGCGTTCGCCGACGGCTCCGGGCTGTCCCGGGAGGACCGGCTGACCGCCGGCTTCCTCGCCGACCTCGACGCCGCCATGGGCTCCTCGCCCTGGGCGGACGTGTGGTGGGACTCGCTCGCGGCGGTGGGGCGGGAGGGGACGCTCCGCAACCGCCTCCGCGGCACCATCGCCGAGGGGCGCTTCCTGGGCAAGACCGGCACGCTCGACGACGTGAAGGCGGTCACGGGCGTCGTCCTCGGCCCCGGCGACCGCCGCTACCACCTCGCGGTCGTCGCGAACGACGCCCGCGGTGCCGACCGCACGGCCGTCTCCGTGCTCATGGACGAGCTCGTGCTGGCGCTCGTCGAGGACCTCGAGGGCTGCAGGCGCGAGCCGCTGCCGGTCCCGTCGCCCACCGCCTCGCCGACGGCGGGGGCCGCCACGGCGCCGGCGACGGTGCCGCCGTACCGCCTCGTGTGCCCCGCCACCGACGAGCCGGACGACCAGGGAGACGCGCCATGACGATCCCGCCCACCGCCACCACCGTCGCCGAGCTGCGCGCCACCGGGCACGAGGCGCGGAGCGTCAAGGTCGAGGTGCGCGAGAACCTCATGGCCCGGATGCGCTCCGGCGAGCCGCTCGTGCCCGACGTGGTCGGCTTCGAGGAGGACGTGCTGCCGGCGCTGGAGCGGGCGATCCTCGCCGGCCACGACCTCATCCTCCTCGGCGAGCGCGGCCAGGCGAAGACCCGCATCGTGCGCCGGCTCGTCGAGCTGCTCGACGCGTGGACGCCCGTGGTGGTCGGCTGCGAGATCAACTGCCACCCCTACGCCCCGACCTGCGCGCACTGCCGCGACCTCGCCGCCGAGGTGGGGGAGGAGCTCCCCGTCGCCTGGCTCCCACGCGACCGGCGGTTCGCCGAGAAGCTCGCCACGCCGGACACGTCCGTGGCCGACCTCGTCGGCGACATCGACCCCATCAAGGTCGCCGAGGGCCGGACGCTCGGCGACGAGCGGACGATCCACTTCGGGCTCGTGCCGCGCACCAACCGGGGCATCGTCGCGATCAACGAGCTGCCGGACCTCCCCGAGCGGATCCAGGTGGCCCTCCTGAACGTGCTCGAGGAGCGCGACCTCCAGATCCGGGGCCACACCTTCCGGCTGCCGCTCGACCTGCTGCTGATCGCGACCGCGAACCCGGACGACTACACCAACCGCGGGCGGATCATCTCGCCGCTGAAGGACCGCTTCGGCGCCCAGGTCCGCACCCACTACCCGCGGACCGT
>JAHWKB010000230.1 GCA_019348115.1 Actinomycetota bacterium
AGCGCGAGCTGCATCGTCACGGCCGTCCCGACGTAGCGCTGGTCCGCGACCTCCGTCACGAGCGTGGAGAACTGGGCGGAGTCCGCCACGACCCAGAAGCCCCAGAACAGGACCACGGCCAGGACCAGCACCGGTGGGCCCGCCCACACCGGGCCGGCCACGGCCGCCGCCGCTCCGGACGCGAGCATCGCGACCGACGTCAGCCACACCCGCCCGCGGCGGTCGCCGAGGAGCCCGCCCACGACGCATCCGGCAGCGCCGATCCCGACCGCGGCGAACGCGCCGTACGCCGCCATCGTCGCCGGACGGGGCGAGCCGGTCGCTTCGAAGGATGCGGTCAGGTAGGTCCCCACCCACGCCCACATCGCGTACAGCTCCCACATGTGGCCGAAGTAGCCGAAGGAGGCGAGGCGGACCTCGCGGTCGCGCATCACGGCGAGTGCCTGGCGCGGGTCGAACCTCGCCCGCGGGAACGGGAACGGCCCGTCGCGTCCGACGAGCGCGATCGCGCCCCCGACGATCGTGGTCCCCGACGTCACCGTCACCACCACGCGCCAGTCGAGCCCCCCGACGGCGCGGACGAGGTGGGGGACGGCGGAGCCGAGCGTGAGGGCGCCGACCATGACCCCGAGCGCCAGTCCCCGGCGCGCCCGGAACCACGTCGCCATGGCCTTGAGCGCCGGCGGGTAGACGCCGGCGAGGAAGACCCCGGTCGCGAACCGGCAGGCGATGGCGGGGCCCGCCGAGCCGGCGGCGAGCAGTCCGAGGTTCGCGAGCGCCGCACCGAGGGCCGCGAGGGCGATGACCCGACGCGGGGCGTACCGGTCGGCGAGCGAGAGGGCAGCGCTCAGGAGCGCGCCGGCGACGAAGCCCAGCTGCACCGCGATCGTCAGCAGTGCGGACGTCCCGGAGGTGAGCCGCCAGACCTCCCGGAGCTCCGGCACGACCGCCGAGGCCGAGAACCAGGTGCTCATCGCGAGGAGCTCCGCGACGGCGAGACCGGCGAGCGCCCGCCAGCGCCCCGGCGCGGCGTCGGCCGACGGCGCGCCGGCGGTCCCCACCCGAGCTCCCACGCGCGCTGCCTCCCGGTGCTCCGATCCGATCCGCCGACCCGACGGCGTCCCGGTCCTGCGAAAGCCTGTCAGAGGCGGCGGCCTCGGGCGGGGCGGTCCGCCCCGAGGGGGCGCAGCCGGAGCGCGGCCTCGTGCGCCCTGCGTACCAACGACTTCATAGTTCTTTATAGTTATCGTGGTCGAGCCGAAGGGAGGGTCACGCCGCTCTCGACCCGTCAGGCACCCCCATGCACCGCCGCATCCGCCCCGTCATCGCCGCCGCCGCCGTCCTCGGCGCCGTCCTCGGCCTCGCGTCGCCGGCCGCGGCCGCCGAGCTGACGCCGGCCTCGACCGACTGGCTCGGCACCCTCAACGCCTACCGCGCGACGGCCGGCCTCGGGCCGGTCACGGCTAACGCGGCCTGGGCCAAGGGCGACGTGGCGCACTCGCGCTACTCCGTCCTGAACGGCGAGATCGGGCACTCCGAGGACCCCGCGAAGCCCGGCTACACGGTCGAGGGCGACACCGCCGCCCGGTCCGGCAACGTGATGGCGACGAGCCTCCCCACCCTCACGCCCCGCGACGCGATCGACATGTGGATGCAGGGCCCGTTCCACGCCGCGGGGCTGCTCGACCCGCGGCTGAAGGCCTCGGCCTACGGCCAGTACAGCGACCCCGACGCGGCCAAGTGGCGCTCCGCCGCCACGATGGACGTGATCCGCGGCATCGACGGACGGGCTCCCATGGGTGGGCCTCGCCCCTGGCCCGGCAGCGGCTCCGGTGTGCCCCAGGGGGCCTACACCGGGGGCGAGTGGCCGGACCCGCTCACGCCCTGCCGCGGCTACGCCGCGCCCACCGGGCTGCCCATCGTGATCCTCAACGCCACCTCGCTCGACGCCCACACCGTCACGAGCGACGGGCGGACCCTCGAGAGCTGCGGGTACGACGCGACCGGCTACACCAACCCCGACCCCGCGACGCGTGACCACGCCGTCCGCGGCATGAGCTCGCGGGGCCTCGCCATCATCATCCCGCGGGAGCCGCTGGAGGCGGGGAGCGCCTACACCGTGTCGGCGACCGTGGGTGGCAAGCAGCTGCGGTGGACGTTCCACGTGACCGCCGGCGAGTTCGTCCCGGTCGGTGGGATGAAGGAGCAGGCGGCGGCTCCGCAGCCGCGCATCGTCCCCGACGACATCGCGGCGGCGTGCCCGTCGTCGATGCCGGAGGGCGGCTTCGCGGACGTGTCGGACCGCAACGTCCACCGCGCGGCGATCGACTGCGTCGCGTGGTGGGAGGTGGCCGGCGGCACCTCCGAGGGCCGCTACTCCCCCCGCGGCGTCGTGTCGCGCGGCCAGATGGCCTCGTTCCTCGCCCGCAAGATCCGCGCCGCCGGCGTCGAGCTCCCCACGGGGCCGGACCGCTTCTTCGACGACGCCGGCTCGGTGCACGAGGAGGCCATCAACGCGCTTGCCAACGCCGGCATCGCCGACGGGCTCCGGGTGGGTGCCTACGCCCCGTCCGCACCCATCGGCCGCGGGCAGATGGCGTCCCTGCTCGTCCGGTCGGTGGAGTTCATCGAGGAGGCGACGCTGCCGGCGGGCCCGGACCGGTTCGAGGACGACGAGACCTCGGTCCACGAGGACGCCATCAACCGCGCCGCCGCCGCCGGGCTCGCCTCGGGGACCTCCGACACCACGTTCGCGCCGCACGGGTCGCTCGGTCGCGACCAGATGGCGTCGCTCGTGGCGCGGACCCTCGCCCGCCTGTCCTCCTCCGGTCACGCCGCCCCGCCGGCGTAGCGCGAGGCGCATCGCGCGGGGACGTGCGTTCCCGCGCCGACCGTGGGAAGCGGACCGACCGCGGGCAGCTGGTCCCCGTATCCGGGGGTCAGCTGCCCGCGGTCGTGGTCGTGCCGGGGAGCGTGACCGCGGAGCCGACGACGACGTCCTGCGCCGCGAACCACCCGGCGGCGACCTCGAGCGCGGTGTCGTACGGCGCCGCCGGCGGGTAGCTGGGGCAGTCGGTGCGGGGGTCGTCGTACTCCGGGCACGGCTCCATCCGCTGGATGTCCACGATCTCGCCGGAGCGGATGTAGGCGATGTCGAGCGGGACGAGCGTGTCCTTCATCCAGAACCCGCCCGTGCGCTCGCTGCCGTCCCACAGGAAGAGCATCCCCGTGCCGGGCGGCACCTCCTCGACCCCCATCAGCCCCTGCCGGCGCTGCTCGGGCTCCGCGGCGACCCGGACCGGGACGACGTGTGTCGTCCCGTCGGCGTCGACGAGCTCGACGCGGGCCGACGCCCACCCATCCGCGCTCGTCCCGAAGGTCGGCGCCTCCGTGGCGTGGACGACCTCCGACGCGGCCGGTGGCGCCGCCGCGCCGGAGCACGCCGCGAGCGCGCCGGCGGCGATGACCAGGGCGGTGGCGGCGTCGCGGAGGAGGCGGGGGATGGGTCCCATGGCACGACGCTAGCCTCGACCGGCCCGTCGCCACGCCGCCACCAGGGGGTCCACGCCATGCCCGAGCTCGCGGTCACCGCATTCGGAGCCGACCGGCCCGGCATCGTCGCGGCCGTCGCCGACGTGCTCCGCGAACGCGGCGGCAACGTGGAGGACTCGGCCATGACGATCCTCGGGGGGCACTTCGCGATCATGCTGCTCGTCGAGACCGATGATGCTGCCGAGGACCTCGCCGCGGCCCTGGAAGAGGCCACGTCCGACCTGGCCCTCACCATCTCGGTGACCCCGGCCGGCGAAGGCCACGCCTCCGCCGCCCCGACCCACGTCCTGTCCGTCTACGGCGGCGACAAGCCCGGCATCCTCGCCGGCGTCTCGCGTGCGCTCGCGGACGTCGGCGCCAACGTCACCGACCTCGAGACCCGGCT
>JAHWKB010000231.1 GCA_019348115.1 Actinomycetota bacterium
CCGAGCATCGCGCCGACCCGCTCGCGGACGAGCTGGTACGCGGCCGTCATGCGCAGCTGGAACCAGCGGCCGACGAGCACGAACGGCACGAAGGTCGCGAGCACGACGAGGGTCAGCCGCCAGGAGTAGGCCAACATCACGATGGTCGCGACCGTGACCTGCCCGATCGAGGTCAGGAGGTTGAGACCGCCCCAGGACATGAACCGGCTGATCTCGTCGATGTCGGTGGTGACCCGGGCGACGAGGCCGCCGCGCTGCTGGGTGGCCTGGTGGAGCATCGACAGGTCGTGGATGTGACGGAACGCCCGCACGCGGAGGTTGGACAGCGCCGTCTCGACCGAGGTGATGAGCCGGGCGTTCATGAAGCCGCTGGCGATCGCGGTCACGACGACGGCGACCATCGCGAGGCCCACCGCCCACCAGACGAGCTCGAGGTCGACGCCACCACCCCGCGCGCCGAGGCCGTGGTCGATGGTCTGCTGGACCGCGATCGGGACGATCGCGCGACCGGCGGTCGCGAGGAACGCGAGCAGCAGCGTCTTCACGAGCCCGTCCCGCAGCTCCGGGCTCAGCCGGAGACCGCGCATGAGCGTGTCCCACGCCCCCACGGCATCGGGGGTGTTGGGCAGCGCCGAAGGCGACCCCACGGTCTGGTTGTCGTCGGTGGCCGGCGTGGACGGAGGACCCGGCATCAGGCCCTCACCCCCGCGGTGTCCCCGGGCACGCCCGGGTCGCCCTCGAGGCGCTCGTCGTAGGCGGTGACGAGGTTGGCGTAGGCGGGATCGGACGCGAGGAGCTCGGCGTGGGTGCCGCGGCCGGCGATGGTCCCCTCGCGCACGAACACGACCTCGTCTGCCAGCGCGATAGCACTCCGGCGGTAGGCGACCACGATGACGGTCGACGGCAGGCCGGCAGCGGAGAGGCCGGTGAGGATGTCGGACTCGACCGACGGGTCGACCGACGACGTCGCGTCGTCGAGGACGAGCAGGCGCGGACGGCGGATGAGGGCACGCGCGAGCGCGATGCGCTGCTTCTGCCCGCCCGAGAGCGTGGCGCCGCGCTCGCCGACCTCGGTGTCGTAGCCGTCGGGGAGCGCCTCGATGAAGCCGTCCGCCTGGGCCAGCTGCGCCGCCCAGCGGACCTCCTCGTCGCTGAAGTCCCCGCCGAGCGTGATGTTGCCGCGGACGGTGTCGTCGAAGAGGAACGACTCCTGGAACACGATCGAGACGTGCTCGGACAGCGCGTCCCGACCGAGGTCGCGCAGGTCGGCGCCGTCGAAGCGGACCTCGCCGGCGTGCGGGTCGAAGAGCCGGACGAGGAGCGCGGCGATCGTGGACTTGCCGGAGCCGGTCGGGCCCACGACCGCGACGGTGCGGCCCGGCGCGACGTCGAAGGAGACCTCCTCGACGCCGCGGGTCTGGTCCTCCTCCTCGTCGGCGGTGGCACCCGGCAGGAGCGCCTCGCGGACGGTCGCCGGGTGCTGGTAACCCACCGACCGGAAGTCGGCCGCCGCGCCGCTCTCGCCCGTGCCCGGCGCGGTGCCGTAGGCCATCTCGCCCTCGGCGAGGAGCACCTTCTCGACCCGCTCGTGGCCGACGACGGCCCGCGGCAGCTCACCGAGGAGCCAGCCGAAGACCCGCATCGGCAGGGCGACGAGGCGGAAGAGGTAGGCGAACTGCACCAGATCACCGGCCGAGAGCGCCCCCTGCTCGACGCGCCACGCACCCACGATGAGGACGGCCAGGATGGCGGTGTTCGGGAGGGCCTCCATGAGCGGATCGAACGCGGCACGCAGCCGGCCGAACTCGATCATCTTGTCGCGCAGGCCCTCGGACTGGTCGCGGAAGCGCTCGGTCTCGGCGCCCTCCCGACCGAGGGTCTTCACGACGATGGCGGCGTCGAAGGACTCGTGCGCGGTCTCGGACACGTCGGCGCGCTTCTGCTGCGCCTGCATCGCCGCGAGCCGCATCCGCCGGGCGAAGTACCAGTTCACACCGGCGATGGCGGGACCGACCGTGAACCCGATGGCGGCGAGGAACGGGTCGGTCAGCAGCAGCAGGACGGCCGTGACGATCAGCATCACGGACGCGCCGAAGGACATCGGCAGCGGGGCGGCGATGAAGAACGCCGACTCGATGTCCGCGTTGGCGTTCGACAGCAGCTCGCCGGTGGAGTGGCGGCGGTGCCACTCGATGGGGAGCGTGAGGTACTGCCGGGTCACGCGCCGGCGGTAGATCGACTGGAGCCGGTACTGCGCCGCGTAGGCGCCGAGCCGTCGGCCCAGGACGCCCGTCGCCTTGAGCGTCCCGACGCCGACCAACGCGCCGACCGCGAGCCACAGGAGGCCGCGGTCGATCTCGCCGGCGGCGAACGCGGCGCCGACGACGTCGTCGGTGATCCAGCCGAGCACGACCGCCGACAGGACCGTCATGCCGGCGTACAGGCCCGCACCGATGCCCCCCACCGTGAACGGTGCGGGGGCTTCACGCAGGGCGAGGCCGATGAGGCGCAGGCCCCGACGCATCAGCGCGGGAGGCGGGGCGGGGGCGGGCATGACGGTCGAGGGTACGGACGGTGCCGGATGTCTCGAAGTCGAGACACCCGGCTGACCGTCCGGCGCCCCGTCAGTCCCCGAGGTCGCTGATGTAGCCGCGTCCCTCGCACTGCTCGCAGCGGTGCGAGAACACCTCGACGAGCCCCTGCGAGACGTTCTTCCGCGTCATCTGGACGAGCCCGAGCCGGCTGACCTCGGACACGCGCGTCTTCGTGCGGTCGCGCAGGAGCTCGCGCTTCAGCCGCCGCACGACCTGGTCCTGGTTGGTCTTGAGCAGCATGTCGATGAAGTCGATGATGATGATCCCGCCGAGGTCGCGCAGCCGCAGCTGCCGGACGATCTCCTCCGCGGCCTCGAGGTTGGTCTTGAGCACGACCTCCTCGAGGTTGGACTTCGCGTCGCCGGTGAACTTGCCGGTGTTGACGTCGATGACCTTCATCGCCTCGGTGGACTCGATGATGAGGTACCCGCCGGACGG
Source organism: Actinomycetota bacterium (assembly GCA_019348115.1). Lineage (GTDB taxonomy): Bacteria > Actinomycetota > Nitriliruptoria > Nitriliruptorales > Nitriliruptoraceae > JAHWJY01. The sequence goes on from JAHWKB010000231.1 coordinate 3,033, forward strand.
CAGCCAGACCTTGCGGCCGATCGCCTTGCGGAGCTGCTCGTTGACGTTGTAGGCGTCGAAGAGCGGCGGTCGGTCGCCGTCGTCACCGTCGGCCTCGGCCGTCTTCGCCTTGCCCTTGGCCTTCTTCTTGGTCTTCCTCCCCGCGGCGGCGTCGTCGGTGCCCTCGGCTCCGTCGGTCGCCGACGCGTCCCCGTCGCTCGCGGCCCCGGCGTCGTCCGCGGTCGTCGGCCCGGTGCTGGGCGCGCCGTAGAGCTCGACCTTGTCGAGGAGCTCGGGCGCGACCTCGTCGAGGTAGTCGCGCACCTGGGTGTAGAGCTCCTCGGAGTCGACGACGCAGCGCTCGAACTCGGGGCCGAAGTTGTCGCGGATGACCTTGACGACGAGCGGCGGCTCCTCGTAGACCGCGGTCAGCGCCTTCGCGTCGGCGGCCCGCTCCTCGACCTTCTCCCACTTGCGCAGGAGCCGCTCGAGGTCGGCGATCAGCTGCTCCTCGGTGGCGTTCTCGGCCGCGGTCCGCACGATCACGCCGTGGTGATCGGGCTTGACCTTCTTCACGACCTTGCGCAGGCGGTCGCGCTCCTTGTCGGTGAGCTTGCGGCTGATGCCGAACAGCTCCGAGTTCGGGGCGAGGACCATGTAGCGGCCGGCGAGCGAGAGGTGCATCGTGAGGCGTGGACCCTTCGTGCCCATGGGGTCCTTCGTGACCTGCACGAGGACCTTCTGGCCCTGCTTCAGGACGTCCTGGATGCGCGGGTTCTCCTTCGACTCCTCGACGTCGAGCTCGTCGTAGAGCACCTCGCCGGCGTAGAGCACGCCGTTCCGGCCCTTGCCGATGTCGAGGAACGCCGCCTCCATGCCCGGCAGCACGTTCTGGACGCGCGCCATGTAGATGTTGCCGACGT